>CAJXTM010000056.1 GCA_913061385.1 uncultured Rhodopirellula sp.
CTACACGTAAGGAGTCGTCGGCAGCGTCAGATGTGTATAAGAGACAGCCACTGGGGTCAATGATCGACGCCAGAATTGCTTCTTTGGTTTTGTTTGTAATCGATGCCAACTTGGGCCCTACATCGTACCCCTCGCCATTGATTCTATGGCAATTGATGCACAACTTCCTGAACAACTTTTTCCCTCGTGTGGCTTCACCCTCAAGCTTGATCGCTGATGCATATCGAGCTAACACCGCCGCACGATCAGCAGACACTTTTGCCGACAAAAGTTCTTTCCAAGAACCTGAATTTTTGTTGGCATTGAGCAACCGTTGCTGAACGGGTGCTGGCAGTTCGCTTGAGCTGATGCTTCCATTTTGCACGTGAGCCAGCAAACTTGCTGACCAGGCAGCACGACTCACGATGGCATTGAGTATCTGTTTTCGCTGCTCAGGACTACGCGACTGCCAGCCATCGAGCAGAACCTCCGCCACTTCAGGATCATTTATCTTCGCAAGACGTGAAACCACCTGCTGTTGCACAAATACAGGCGAACGAGGCCCCAACAACTCAGCCAGCAAATCAAAATCTGACTCTTGATTATCTTGTTCACGCCCCAACAAATGGACCGCGGATCCGCGACGATCAACTTCGGCGGATTCATCAGTTGCAGATTCGCGTGCCTCTTGAATGCTGTCTGCTATCCTGCGGCGAGCATCATCTGACGTGCGACTGATGGGCCACTTACGATCCTCAAGTCCATCGAGTGCCATGGCCAAAGAAGCAAAGTGTCGGGCACCAGCCTTACCTTCTGTCGATGCATGGACAACTTCAAGGACTCGTTCAATTGTCTCTGCGTCACCCATGGCAACCGCTTGACCGATCAACTCACGCACCAAATCAGGTTTTGCACTGGTATTGATCAGGCTAGCCAAAACATCTGATACATTGCCCGGATTCAACGAGCTCATCGCAGCTGCAATCATGTAGTGATCGTTCGCGTTCGCTGCCATCAGTTGCCCGAGTGCTGATGCCGCAACAGGGGTTTGATAATTCCCCAAACAGGACATCAGTTCCAATTTTACTTTGGGGTCTGGATCATCAGTGAGTCTTGTCAGGCAATCGACATCAACTTTGATGGTTGACGCGACACGAACGGCATTCCGCCGCACCCCCGGGTGCTGATCTGACAAAACCGCCTCGAGGCTGTCGACTGATAGTCGACCAAGCCCCTCCAGCGTCCAGAGAGCATGCAGTCGTGCGAGCGGCTGTCGGCTGGTTTGCAACAAATCCTCAAGCACAGGAACAGCGGATTGGTGATCTCCTCGCACCAACATTCGTTGAGCCATGTCTCGCTGCCAGCCATTCGGTTTTTCGAGTACAGCAGCGAGCTCAGTCGCAGTTTGCTCGGCGAGAGTCTTACCCGATCCAAACGTCTGATCATGATCGCGCGTCTGATTCTGCCGCACAATACGATAGATCCTGCCGCGGTCTTGCCCCGCTCTGAACCACGGGCGTAATTCGTTCTGTCCGTTTTCGGGCAACCACTGGGGATGCTCGATCATGTACCGATACATGTCCACAACCCACAGAGCTCCCTCAGGTCCAGTGCGGACCATGACAGGCCGACACCAACGATCCTCGCTGGCAAAGAAATCGGTTTCTGCTTCCTCAGGATCCCGCCTGAAAGCAAAACTGACTCCTTCATCTCGAATCAAATTGTGCTGCACAAGATTGTGGAACGGTTCACAGGTAAAGGCGTGTTGCTCTGTTCCCCTTTCGAACAAATATGCATCACGGTAAATCATCGGCGAACACGCAGACGTAAAGCGTCCAGACTGGCTGAAGCTGTGATAACGTTTTTGTAAATTACTGGCTGGATAGACAGGCGGATTGGCTGGTGTGACCACTTGGTGTTTGGGATCAGGTGGAGCGTAGTGCGAATTTCGTCGGATGTTCTGGTCAGCTAAAACATAGTGCCACAAGGGATGGCTGTTCTGCACACCAAACCAATTGCCCCAGTCATCGCGGCTTCTTCCGTATTGCGAAGGACCACTCTGCGGGTCCATCAGTCCCTTGTCAGGACGCAGCCGAAAATCGCGACTACCGAGACGATATTCGGCACCTGTTTGCAATGACTTGATTTCACTGTCTTTGCCATAGCCGCCATGATGGCTTCCACTGGCACAGTACACCCAGTTGTCGAGTCCCCAACGAAGCCCATTGACTCGCAATTGCTGATTCCCTTGAAGAAAACCAGAATACAGTGGCCGCTGCACATCGGCTTTTCCATCACCTGACGTGTCTTCCAAATATACGATTTTGGGAGCAGCGGTCACAAGGATTCCGTTGCCCCACACCAGCACACCGGTTGGAAAACTCAGGCCTTCGGCGAACAAAGTAGTCTTATCGTAAAGCCCATCAGAATTCGTGTCCTCAAGAAAACGCACTCTCCCTCCCGGTTGCCCTTTCCCATCCAACCCCAGCGGATAGTCAGCCATTTCCACTACCCAAAGTTTTCCATCCGGCCCCCAATCAATAGCAACGGGATCCTGAACCAGCGGCTCTGCAGCCACAAGCTGAACCTCGAAACCGTCACGCACCTGAATCGTGTCGATCGCCTGCCCTGCGTCCGTTGGCGTTGGATCAGCCAAAATCGCCGAAACTGCATCTTGTGGGTCCTTGATCTGCTTGACTGCGGCTGCTTTAAAATGGGCAGCGACTTCGGCGGGATTCAAAGCACGATCATAGAGAGCGATTTCTTCCATCATCCCCTGAAGGTTTGCAAAATTGTCAGCTCTTCCCCCCAGCAAAATCTGCTCACAGCCATCCGGATACCCGATGGGTAAATCCTCTTCGATTTCTGGTTCAACATCACCATTAAGGTAAACAGTGATGCGTTGGTCCTCTCGCACCATCACCACATGCGACCAACTGCCCTGCACGATCGGCGTCTTCCCCGCAACTAATTGATCCCGCTGATTACCATTGAACACAATCAGCCGCCCCATGTCCGAGTGCGTACCACCAATTCCCAAATTATCACCCATGGCACCATCGACTCCATCCACCGCCCTCGAAAACACATAGGCGGTCACAGGGCGTGACCCGACGGCCAATTCATTCCGAACCCAGAGTTCGATGCTGTAGGTATCTCCTAGAGCAGGCACTTTCACCTTGACCCGTCCGCCCGAAAAATTGGGCACATTCGAATTCACTTCAAGCGGTTTTGAGCCGTCTTCATAAACAGCAGCACTGGCTGCAGGTGCATTGGTGCCGAGAGAGCTGAGCGTAACTGCATTTTTCGCTTGCGAAGCCAACCCACCATGCAGCCGCCAAAAAGCAACTGGCTTGGACGCCAACACAGCATCAGCATATTTTCCGCGTGATTTGGCATCAGTCGATTTTGCAGCCAGCACGACCATTGGTTTGGGTCGTGGTGGAGGGACCATTCCCGACACTTGATAAAGTACATCCACATCAGCCGTTTTCAATGCACGATCAAAAACGGCAACCTCATCAATTTTCCCATCGAACGTCGCCTGCGAAACACCATCGCTACCAATGAGCAATCGCTGCACTGGCTTTAGCGAATCAACCGGTGCATCAATTTCAGGATCCAGACCGCCATTTAGGTAGACACGGATACGTTGATCATCTCTGGTCACGATGATCTGATGCCAATCGATGGGTGAAATGGGCGTCTTACCTGGATAGATTTTCTGTCCGGAATGAAGCAGCAATCGACCTGCGTATTCGCCGCTTGCTGTACCACCAAGCAACAGCGTTTCGGTCTCGTTCGAAAACAAAACACCGGTGATTTCACGAACCCCAGCGGGCAGCATATTCTGAAACGACATTGCCAGACTGTACTGCTTAGGTGCCTGCTGCAATTTTGCCTCAACGTGTCCACCGGCAAGATAAACAGCTCGCGATCCATATCCCTCTGCAGCGAAACCAGCGGCCTCGGGACCAGGCAAGAACAAGGCAACCGCACCGTGATACTGAGCGGAATGATTCTCAATCGAATCAACAAGCTGTTCCGAAGTCATATCATCGAGTTGCCAATGAGCGATCGGCTTTCGGTCACGGAGTGCCTGCGAGTAGGGCGAATCGCTCTGAGCAATCGTCCGACGTTTTTTTCCGGAGACCTGTTCCAGCAAGCTCAATAAGGCTTCCACGACCTGCGGCTCAGCCTGTTCCTCAAGCCCGGCAGTACGAGCGGGCCAAGTCGTGTAGCCGCCCAATTGGTGCTGTTCAGGCGGTGGAATGTATCCCGTTGCTCCATTGGCAAGTTCAAGATTGAAGGTCGCAGCAAGCGGACTCTGCCGTTTCAATTTCAGGCCGGTGATGCCATAAACTTCATTTGGCATCGCAGTGATTCCCAGATCACCAATCCGGACTGCTTGCAGAACCACCTCAGCGCTCGGATGTTCGTGAATCCACTCGGCCTGTTGGGCGTACACCTCCACTCGTGTGCGTGGCAACAATTCGCCGCGGGCTGCATTGATTGGTCGTGCCCATTGCCGACGGTCTTTGGACGGTTTCCGTAGGTCAATCGTCAATCGTTTTTCGGACATCGCAAGCGAGTGATCGGAGCGGTGCTCGACCTTTGCAACGGCATCCAACACATGGTCCGCAACACGTTGAGAATACTGCTGACGGTTGATGGCCTGACGGGGCTGGCTGTAATCCATCCAGTGCAAATCACCACTCGTACCCTGAGACATGATGCCCACAAAACCAAAAACATTCTCCGCGTTATCCTTCTGCATTCTTTCTTTCAACAGACGGGCAACTTCACCAAAATAATCTGCAGAAAAACCACCACCACCAAAGTAGTGCATCGAAAGATTAGCCATCACACAGATGGGTGTCGCATCCTTATCGGAAACCACACTCAATACCGAAAGCCATGGGTCAATCGGCCCAGCAGGACTTGTGTAAGACGGATTTTGATAACCAGGATGCATCATCGCTCGTACGGTTTTTTGACCGAATGGATCGACACCCATTTTGTCGCTACGAGTGATCCAACGACGACAATTTGTTAATTCGCTACCGTCCACAACGGTCCAGCCAATTTTTGCTGGCTGCAGATTCTGGTGTGCCTCGACAATGGACTTTGCAATGCGGGCGGGTACATACTGGACATAGGGATCGTCAGCAGGACACCCCAGACACAACATCGAGGACGGGGCCATGTGGGTATGAGTCGCGCTGATCAAAATGCGATCGATTGGGATCCCTGTTTCCTGCGATGCCAGATGCTTGGCCTTGTCGCACAAAAATGTCGGCAACATGCAAGAATCAACAATCACCATTGCAATGGTTTCTGATCCATCACTGATCACCAAAGAACGTGCATGCAGCGGATCTACCACTCGATCTGACTTGGCCTGCAGAAACCCACCGTTCTGAAACGCAGGCAGTGTCTGCGGCGATATGTCCACTGCCGCAGCACCTGCAAGCAGTACAGTCGTATCCGCACCACGTAACGTGGCCCCTGTCATAAGTAATGTCAAAGAGCAGGCAAAGTTCAACAAAGATCTCATGCAAATCCCAAGAGGTATCGACTACTTTTATCTTGCAAAAACGGATATTTGAAATTGTCATGGCCCATTACACACAGGCTGCTGTGATGAATAACGTGAGTTAGAAAACAGGTAACCACATGATCAATTTCTCGACACCATTAAGTTGCCGTCTTAGATCCGCACAGGTTGTCCAGTGAAAGCATACCGAACCCCCCAAGGACTCGTATCGCTGAAGGACCGGCATGGCCCATCCCAATCCAATTTATTGATGAATCACCATCATTACGAGCAGCATAAAAGCCGCCGCGCCACGCCACTCGTTGCTAGCTTTTTGCGACTTCGCGGCTGGATGATTCAGCCCTGATTTAAAATCACAATCGTTGAATTTATTCTTGACAGAGACCAATCAAATTGTACATTTGTACACCCAGCGTCAAACATGGCGTAACGTGGCTCGTCAACGTTTGACTGGCCACCATTTTCATCACACTCTTGGGGCAAAAGAGTTATGAGTAATGCATGGAGTCGTAAGGTATTGGTTCTTGCTTTCACTGCAGTCTGTCTAATCGCAATCGCACAGGAGAAGCCGCAAGGCCCAAACACTGATCCGGGTCGTGGGGCAACCACCGACCCTGAGCGTGGGATAACGTCGGTCAGTCGCGAAGCGGTGAAGGGCAGACTGCCGCGGCATTTTGCTTCGTTGGTAAATAGCGAGCAAAGAATCGAGATTTACCTGATTCAGACGCAATTCCGCGACCAAATTTCTAAACTCAAGCAGGAGCTGGCAAAACTTGAATCAAAACAGATGCAAGATATCGAAGCGGTACTGACAACGGATCAGCGGGAGAAACTATTTAACTTCCGCAACAGTTCTCGCAAGAAACGAGCTACAGATTCTGGCGTTGGTGATGGTCGTACTCCGAAGAAGGCGACGAACGATTCGCCAGGTCCCGCATCTTCAGCGAAGAACCAAACGTCGAGCACTTCCAACCAATAACGCTTGTTGCCAATGATCGGCAATACGCTTCGACTGGAACAAGTGGTGCACGGCCCAAACCGTGGCACCCTTGTTCTTTTCTTGTTCTTGTTATTTTCACATCAGATCGTTGATCGTGCCGAGCACTCGGTCTACAAGACAACGGAAGAATCCCAACTCGGTCCTCTGACGCCGGGCACAATTTCAATGCTGCAATTCGATTTTGATGCATCCGCAAATGCGATAACATGATCTAATGGAATTCGGTGATACACAACAGTCGCTTTCTTTTGTGAACGCTTCCTGTATTTTGCTCAGCCACTCCTGACATCTCTGCCATGAACAACAAGCACCAAATCGCCCTGCTATTTTTTACCATTTTCAGTCTGTTGATTGAGACCCCCGCATGTTCTGCGGAGGAACCCGATTCAGCAAAGCCCATACCGCACTCGTCTCCCAAAGTTCAAGTGAAAACCACAGACCTCCCGGAACTGCCACTCGAGCTTACGAGCTTTGGCGGCGCTGTTGCGAACGGAACATTGTTCATTTACGGAGGTCACTCGGGGACGGCACACTCTTATTCCACCACAGAGCAATCCAATGAGTTTTGGTCACTCGATCTCAACGACCCGCAACAGTGGAAGCAATTACCCTCAGGCCCGCGTCTGCAAGGTTTGGTGATGCTTCCTCACAAAGACTCGGTCGTACGCATTGGCGGCTTTACGGCTCGCAATGCCGAGGGCGAAGAACATGATCTGCACTCCCAACAAACAGTCAGCCGATTCGACGTAGCCAAAAACGACTGGGTCGATCTTGCTCCACTGCCGGAACCAAGATCATCTTTGAGTGCTGCAATTGCTGGTGACCAAATTTTTGTGATTGGCGGCTGGGCACTCAAAGGCGAAGCAACTGATTGGCATGGCACTGCCTGGAAACTGAATCTCACAGACTCAAATGCTGTCTGGCAACCGCTTGCAAACCCACCCTTCAAAAGAAGGGCTCTGTTTGCAACAGCCCATGATGGAAAAATCCATGTGATCGGCGGCATGAATTCCAATGGTGGCCCAACCACTCGAACCGATGTTTACGATCCCGCAACAGACAGCTGGCTGCAAGGACCAAGCCTTGAGGGCAAACCGCTCACGGGATTCGGATCAGCCGCTCATTCCCTTGGTGGTCACCTTTACGTCAGCACAATTGACGGAAACGTCCAAAGGCTTAACGAATTAGACAAGAAATGGGATGTGGTTTCGGAGTACGAACCCGCACGTTTCTTTCACGTGATGGTGCCATGGACTGACACAAAAATGTTACTAGTCGGGGGGGCAAACATGTCTGTGGGCAAGTTTACCGACCTGGATTCCGTCGAGATCGCAACCGAGTAGACCTGACACATCAGGGTGTATGTCCTGTACCAAAAAGTCATTGCCCACTTGGACCTGCTCAGGCTCATCAGGGCGACAGAGTCACTTAAAATATGGTTCGTTGGCAAATACTCTCAGTAGCACAGATACAGATTGAATCCTCAGTCTTCGCCACGGCTCATTTCCAGCATCTTGGCGATCATCTTAAGACGACTAACCAGACTTCGACACGCAACTACATGCTCGCTTTTCAAGTTACAGGTAAGCACTTCTGAGTACAGAATTTTGTCGCTGGACAAATCAATCTTTTCATCCCACTGCAATGCTTGGCCAGGCGAATGATCATTTTCAAGCTGAAGTTCAGCGACTCTGCCTGACCAATCCTTTGTCCGGTGCACCACTTTGCCAGGCTCACTTGAACAAACGCCACAGCGGCCTGCTGCGATCTCCACCACATCACCAACCAACAAGATCCCCGCTCGGTATTCCTGCTCGGTTTCGTACACTGCCAATAACAGCGACCCCACTTGGGGAACTTCCCGCGTGATACCGGATTCTCCACGGGCAACTGATTTGATTTTATTGTCAGTATTGAAGGACTCACTTCCATGTACCGGCGGTGGCGACGGGTAAAAAGCAGGTCCACTCCATGCTCCGGTGCTCGCGTCACTTCCCTGGTCCCGCGATTGGCCGTACATACATTGATCCTTATTCGAGGTTTGTAATCGGGTTGTCGTCTGGCTGACGGAACACCCCACACCTACTGAGTCGCGTCGAACACGGATCGACTCCGCAGAGCAATTCGAAGCATTGCGGATCATCGCAAATTGAACGCAAGATTCATGTCCCGGTCGATTGGTTCACTGGGCCCAACCTGAATCAGGTTGCCAAAACAGCAGCAATGGCCGTCGCCGCTGTTTCGATTCGATAGATGCGTGCGCCCAGATCCACCGCCCTGAAACCATGCGAAACAGCCAATTGCACCTCGCCATCGGTCCATCCACCTTCCGGCCCAATCGCAACAGAAAAGCTGCCCGAGGGTGCGGCATCACGAATGATATCGTCCATAGCGGGATGGGCGATCCAACGCGTATGCTGCTCACCGTTCTGGAAAAAGGCTTCAGACCGCATCGGTTCTTTTAAGTCCAGCAACTGATTTCTGCCTGACTGTTTGCATGCCTCAATCACGCCGCGACGGAGTTTTGCAAGCAATGAATCGGTAGGCGGGCGTTGCGTACGCTGGGCGATCAATGGCGTTAGCGAACACACCCCCATTTCCGTCAAACGCTCGATCAGTTCTCTGGAACGATCAGGTTTGGGGAGTGCGATGGCGAGATGGATCTCACGTTTGGGCTCACGGTTGATCGCGTGGGCGGCATTTGCCTGACAGTGGCATTCTTTGCGTCCCACCTGCACGCAATTTGCGGTTGCCTCATTGCCCCGACCGTCAAACAGCACCAGATCGTCACCAACTTGGACTCGCATGACACGACTAGCGTGCTGTGCTTCCGCCTCAGGCAGACTGACCAAGCCACCTAAAATAGGTAAATCAGGGACAAAGTATCGTCGTGTCATCGTTTATAGCACCGCAATCTGGCAATTTTGGTCATCACGTGGGCCAAGGCATTCTCAAGAAGATACTACACGTTAGCCGATCTAAAAGAGGACCAGAAGATGCAAATTTGCTGACTCTCCACGCCACATCACCGTACTATTTACGCAGGAACTGAATTGTCGCTGTTTGCTCATCAGCCTTTTTCCGACTACCTGCACCATTGGTCACTGCAACGCCCCCCATTTCTTGGTTGCCCTGATTTCTTTTTTTCAGGCCAGCCTCAACGTGAAACGCTGGCGGCACTGCAGTACTTTGCAGCGAGTACTTGGAAACTTGCCTTTCTAACGGCAACAAGTCGAACTGGGGTCAGTCATCTGCTTGAGCACATGGTTTCCATGCGTGGACTCGGCTCATCTCCGGTCGACGTCATTCTGACTCGCATCAGCGGCCAAGGATCACAGACTCCGATACAGCAACTTGGTTCTTTACTGGGATATGGACACAGCAGCACAACAACCCGGCAAATGATTGATGCTGCAATCCAACAGAGTGATAAGCAAGGAATCAGCACTTTGTGGTTTCTTGAAAACTGTTCCGTGTCCACCATCAGTGTGGCCGCTGGCTTTGCGCAGCGGCACCGCAATTTTTCGGTGGTTGCCACCACCCAACCCGACCAGCGACCGTTATTGCAATTAAGTGCGGGCATGTGTGGCATGCAGATTGAACTTGAGCCATTGACCCCACACGACACGGCAGCCTATGTGAGTGCTGCTTTGAAACAAGCTGGCAGCATACGTGCAATCTTCAGCGAAGCGTCCATTAGACGGTTGCATGAATTGTGTGCGGGTCTAATCGGTGAAATAGCGGTAATCGCCGAGTCAGCACTCACGACAGCCGCCTGCAGCGGTCTTTCAAAAATCACACCAGCTACAATTGAACAGGTATTTGAAAGCCACAACATGCAGCGTCGAACACAACCACCCGGAGATGATGAGTTGTTGGGCAAGCGGGTTGCGTGAACAACATTCTGAAGATCAGTGGACGCTCAAAAAAATGCCAGCAGGCTGTGGCTCGAGAATGTGGCTCGAGAATGTGGCTCGAGAATGTGGCTCGAGAATGTGGCTCGAGAATGTGGCTCGAG
>CAJXTM010000057.1 GCA_913061385.1 uncultured Rhodopirellula sp.
CTACACGTAAGGAGTCGTCGGCAGCGTCAGATGTGTATAAGAGACAGGTACTGGCCCAGGATTTGGCGCAGAGAACTCTGCGATGCCCGACTATGAGACACTGCGAGAAAACACCTTTGCTGCATTTGGTGATCTGGATGCAAGTCCCACCAAAGCATGGATCATCACGCACCGCCAGGAATCGCCCGCTTTCTTTGAATATGCAGTGGGTCAGACACCTGAGTTCGAGTTGTATGACATAGAGAAAGACCCTCACTGCATCGAGAATCTTGCACTCCTTGAATCGGCGAATGATATACGAAGGGATCTGCACCAGCGTTTGATGAATGAACTGACGCGGACAGGCGATCCACGCATTTCCGAAAATGTGATTTTCGAATCTTCACCATTTACCGATTCCACACAGCAAAAACGAAAACCAGCGAGACAAAACAATCCGAATTGATACCACTTAAATACCGCCAGCAAGATCGAATCAAGGTTTTGCAAATTCGGAACGCAACTGCTCAATCACGTTCCACTGGTGGCATTCACGAAGGTGATCATTGACCATGCCCATGGCTTGCATCAACGAATAGCAGGTCGTCGGTCCAACAAAAGACCAACCCCGTTTCTTCAGTTCTTTACTAAGAGCAGTTGATTCGGGTCGATAGGCGACCATCTGATCACGCTGACCAAGAGTGTTGGATTCAACCGGTTCGAATCGCCAGAAAAATTTCGCCAAAGAGCCAAATTCATCCAGCATCTCGATCGCACGTTGAGCATTGTTAATCGTCGACTCAATCTTGCCGCGATGTCTCACTATCTGCGCATCAAGCATTAGTTTTTCGACCCTTGCAGAAGAGAATCCGGCAACCGTTTCAATATCGAAATCGCAAAACGCTGAGCGGAAAGCAGCACGCTTTCGTAGGATAGTGATCCAACTCAGTCCGGCCTGAAAACCCTCAAGACACATCTTTTCATACAATCGCTGATCATCAGCAACAGGCTTGCCCCACTCGCTGTCGTGATAATCGATGTATTGTGTGTCGTCCCCACACCACCAACATCGCTGCAGCCCATCAGGACCAATGAGGTAGTCTGGCAGTTCCTTCCTATGACTCATGTCTGGATACGAAACCTCAAATCCTTGATTTTATTATCGGGAATTTCCCGTTGGATTCGCTTCAATATGCCGCGTTTTCGGAAATTCAATTCCTGCAGAGTGACGGAATCTGAGGCGTAAACCTGAAGCACACCTTGCCTCAGATTTCCTACCTGCAAACCTGCACCGAGATCTGCACCCACCTCGACGACAATTAATTGGTGAATCGCCTCGTTGGCTGACACCTGAGCGTACCCACGTCGGGATATCAGTTGGCCTACAATCGATCCGATACGACGTACCCGCGGTTTTTCAGCATCTTGATCTTTTGCTGATTGGGTACGAGCAGGTCGACGTTTCACCACAATGACTCCAGTGTTGGGGTTGGGAATTCTAGACGACCTGGCTGATCTGCACCAATCCCATTGATTTTAGTATGATCATTTACTGCGCCAAATTCCCATCTGGACAACCTGCAACCGGAGAGTTCAACTAACGGTTAGTGTTGACTGAGGGTTAGTGTTGTCAGATTGATCTGTATATCAGATTTGCAAGAGTGAAATTTTGTCCGAAACCGAGCAAAATGTGAACGCAGATTCGCCCTTGATCATCATTGGATGGCGAGAATGGCTGTCGCTACCTGACCTCGGCGTCCCACGAATCAAAGCAAAAATCGACACCGGAGCTCGATCCTCCAGCCTTCACGCTTATGACATCGAACAATTCGAGCGGGAAGGTTGTTCCATGGTCCGATTCAAAGTTCATCCAATTCAGCGTCGAGAACAATTGGAAATCTGCTGCTTAGCCGAAGTTCACGACATCCGCAGTGTGCGAACCTCAAGTGGTGAGGCAACTGACCGCATTGTGATTCAGACAACGGCCTCATGGTTAGATCAGACATGGACAATTGATTTAACACTGGCGGACCGATCGCAAATGGGTTTTCGCATGTTGGTCGGCCGCGAAGCAATGCGTGGACGCATGCTAGTCGATCCGGGAAGGTCTTATTTTGGGGGTCGTCCCAAGCGCAAAACGCAATCCAACAACTCCTGAAACAGTCAGACAGTCGTTCTACCGAGAATTCGAGATGAAGCTTGCCATTTTGTCGCGTGCCGCAAACTGCTACAGCACGCGTCGACTAAAAGAAGCCGCCAGCAAGCGTGGCCACGAAGTAAAAGTCCTTGATACCCTCCGGTTCGCCATCGACCTGGAAAAGGGTGAACCCGATCTGTATTATCGATCAAAGCCGCTGAGTGACTACGATGCCATCGTGCCCCGCATTGGTGCCTCCATCACATACTTTGGCACTGCCGTGGTACGCCAATTTGAACAAATGGACGTTTTTTCAGCGGCATCTTCTGCGGGCATTGCGAACTCCCGCGACAAATTACGCTGCTTGCAAATCCTCAGCCGGCATCAAATCGGTATTCCAAAAACAACTTTTGTTCGTGAAAAACGAGACGTCTTGCCCGCTATCGAACGGGTTGGTGGAGTACCCATCATCATCAAGCTATTGGAGGGAACACAGGGCGTCGGAGTCATCCTCGCAGAGAGTGTCAAAATTGCAGAGGCAATCATTGAAACCCTTCAAAGCACCAGACAAAACGTCCTCGTTCAAAAGTTTGTTTCGGAGAGCAAAGGCAGAGACATTCGGGCTTTTGTGGTTGGGGACCGTGTGGTTGCTGCAATCAGGCGGGTCGCTCAAGGGCAGGAGTTTCGCAGTAATGTCCACCGGGGTGGAAGGACCGAATTGGTCGTTCTGGATGAGACCTACTGCCAAACCGCCGTACGATGTACACAGATCATGGGGTTACGCGTTGCCGGCGTCGACATGCTGGAAAGTGACGAAGGACCACAAGTCATGGAGGTCAATTCATCACCCGGGCTTGAAGGAATTGAGACATGCACACAGTTGGATATCGCAGGGGCTATTGTTGATTACATCGCTGCACAAATCGATTTCCCAGAAGTGGACGTTCGCCAAAGACTTTCAGTCAGCCGAGGATATGGGGTAACCGAAATCCACATTCCTGAGGGTTCTGGGTTCATTGGGAAAACCATTGACGAGTCCGGGCTCCCCGAGCAGGACATCAATGTGCTAACCCTTTATCGAGGGTCAAGCGTCATCCCAAATCCTCGCCTGAAGCGAACATTGGAGCCAAGCGACCGGTTACTCTGCTTCGGAAAATTGGAAGCCATGCGCGGAATGGTTCCGGAAAAAACTCGGCGTAAACGACGCCCGAAACTCAAGCAACTTTTCACGAATGTGGATTCAACTGTCGAGCCCAATTAAGACGCTGGCAGCAGGGGCGATTCACACTGCATAGCATCACCTTCACGTGACCGAGAGAATTAGGGTAATCCCGCAGCAGCCATTCGCGATATCGCAACTTTCAATTCCCCGTGACCTACCGCGGTGATCACCATGCTGCTCACGAAGGCGGTGCCAACGCTTAACCACGGCGACTGATCACGATGAGAGGACCATCTGTCTGCCTCGCGATTTTCCGCGTGAACTGACCGAAAAGCTTTCGATGCGGCCCAATCCGCTGGACGCCAAGTATCACAAGCTGCCCTTCGGAAGCCTTGGAAATGACATCAACAGGATCATCACTCTTTACGACTACCTGTTCAGAGCTGCCAAAAACATTGTCGTGAGCCATCCGATCAAGATCGCGTTTGGCTCGTCTGAATTCAGTAGCATCGACAGCACGGGGAAGGACCCTGATGAAAGTCACTAGGCATTTTTGCTTCCGCGAGAAACTGGCCAGTAGCCTTGCGAGCAAGTAATCGTGCCCTCCGCATCCTGCAACCGGTACAAGAATCTTCTGGGTCTCGGACAAGCTCCAAGTTCCACTCGCCCGAAGAACAACGACGTCACTCTCAAGCTGCCCCAACAAAATCTCTAAGGGTGAATCGTTCTCATCACTATTGATTTTGCTAAGCCCAAGAAGCACCGATTGACATCGATGCAACTTGGCCACACGGGCGATTTCCGGCATCGGGTCCGATGAAACAGTTGTCAACGTTTCCACCGGGACATCGAGCTTTGATGACGCGCGAATCAATTCACGCAGCAGTGCCTGAGAGTGATCAACCGGCGCTGGATCGGCATCGGGGTCCCAGGAACTCGGTGCCACCACAACTGTCTGCAACAAGACACGACCGACAGCAGCCGGCACGAGCGTGTTGGCAAGTGAGATCATCGCTTCGGCATTGCGTGGATTGGCAATGGGCACCAGCACTAACGGTGAATTCCCCCGCAACCTGAGAAGCTCTGGATTGGCAGCCATACTGGAAACGTCTTTCAAGCGTGCCCGCCGTGCAAAGAGCGTCAAGAATAGCAAGCCGCCCACACTGAGCCAGATCACCGCAATCGTCCCTGCAGACGGAACAGCCACTCCCTGAAAAGCGGCCAGTGCAACACAAGCCAGACCACCGAGAACGGGCACAGCAGGGTACAACGGAGATTGAAACGGTGGCTGTATTGCGCTGCGACGCCTCACCAACACGGCAAGACCATGAGCCATCGCAAAGGTAATTAAAAAAATCAAACTCGCAGCTGCGCCCGCTGCTGCCACATTCGGAAGCGCGATCACAAGAACAGAAATCAGGCCAGCGGTCACAACGATTGCATATACCGGAGTATGCCTACGAGGTGACAAACGACTCATCATTGATGGCAGCGTATGATCGCGTGACATCGCCAATGCTATTCTCGATGCTGCAAAAAGATTCGCATGCAATGCCGTGAACATCGAAAGTACCGCAGCAACAAGCACGAATCCATAACCGATCGGGCCCAAATAATTTCTTGCAGCAAGAGCAACGATTCCCTCAGGATTCTCAGCTGCAGCATCTGCGATGCCTTGCCCATCCAAGACCCCAACTGTCGTGATCACAAACAACAACGGCAAATAAATCAGTAAGGCAATGATCAACGATAAAACCATCGCACGAGGAATATTCCGGGCGGGATTCCGGATTTCTCCGCCAACGGCTGCGATCAAATCGAAACCCTGCAACGCAATGAAACTAAATCCCATGGCTTCAAAAAGCCCGACCGCTCCCGACGAAAAAAACGGCCGCAGTGAAGCTTGCGTCTGTGACAGTGGTTGCCAAGCTACCGACCAAAGACCACCCACGATCAGAATGCCAAACACAAGTACTTTTCCAGCATTCGCCCAACTGCCACCACCACCTGACTTCAGCACCAACCCAAGTGCCAGCATGCATACCGCACAGATTGCAATCCACGGCACTAGCCGCTCATCCATGGCCCACCAAGGAACCACATACCCCAACATGTCGATACACTCACGGGCCAACAACACCGAGAAGTACCCGAAGCCGACCGCGTAAAGCATGGCAGCGACGATCGATGCAAACCAGACGATCCAGCCAACAGCAAAAGCGGCCTCGATAGACAAGACTTTGCGACTGAATGCATAGGTTCCGCCAGACTCAGGGAACTTCGAAGCCATCTCGCCGAGACTCAATGCCGTCAGCATGGCAATCAAACCATTCAAAGCAAAAGCCAGCATCGCGGCTGGCCCAGTCGTGGCAAAGGCAACGCCAGCGAGCGCCAGAATCCCACCTCCCACAATAGCACCGACGCCTATACCCGTTGCCGATACAAGTCCGATATGTCTTTCGTTGTCTTGAATGACCGCTTACTCGCTGAAATGTGGCGTAATGTTCACGGCATTCTGTCACCTAATCTGACAACGTCAATGCGTCACTTCAGCGATCACGACCAGAACGGGCAGGCATCTCGAGAGACAATGATTACCGCTACACTGCCGCAGAACCAGAATAAAAATCAAAACATCCATGTCTGCAGCTGATTGCGTTGTTCGACGACCTCACTCAGGGCTCAAACCTTGGGTTGCCATCCGGGTGCATACTCGCGTCCCCATAACGCCTGAGCTGCGGGATTATCTTTGATGTGACCATTCTCTGAATCGGTGTTCAAGACACTCCCTGTACGGTACGCAATATTACCAAGATGGCACAGCAATGTACTCTTGTGAGCGATTTCGATATCCGCGTTGGTCAATCGTCCGGTCCGGACTCCATCCAGAAAATCAGCAAAGTGATCTTTGTCTCCACCAGCACCATTGCCTGTGGAGATTTCTTTGCCTTTCATGTCATACATGACGTAACCAGTTCCCTGTTGCACCAGTGACCCTTCGGAACCATGAAAACTGATTCCAAATCCGGAATCATGTGGCCCCAGAGGAGACCAACTCAGCCCCTCCCAGGTAATCGATTTTCCTTCTGGAAAATCCATCGTTACCATCAAAGTATCAGGGGTCTCCTGATCATCATCATGCCGGTATTTACCTCCGCCGGCTGTTACTCGATTGGGGTAATTCACACCAAGGCCCCACCTGGCCACATCAATTCCGTGCACACCATTGTTGCCAAGTTCACCGTTACCCCAATCCCAGTGCCAATGCCAGTTGTAATGAACAACATTATCTTTGAAAGGTCGGTCAGGCGCTGGTCCCTGCCACAAACGCCAGTCTAGCCAATCAGGAACGCTGGTCGCTTTACCAACCCCAATGGATGGCCGACGATTGTTGTACCAAGTACGTGAATACAGGACCTTACCAATTGCACCATCGTGGATGCGTTGAATCGCTTCGACGATACCGGGCCATGAGCGGCGCTGCGTTCCCATTTGAACGATACGCTTATTCTTCCGCGCCGCAGCGACAGCCATTTCACCTTCCTCAGGTGTATGACTGCACGGCTTTTCAACGTAGACATGCTTGCCAGCGGAGCAGCCAAGAATGGTAGCGGGTGCATGCCAATGATTGGGCGCCGCAACAACCAGCACATCCACGCCGGTATCATCAAGAATGCGGCGAAAATCACCAACAACCTTGGGATCTTTTTTCTGGACTTCGCCAACCAATTGACTGACTCGACCAGCCGCTCGTGTATCAACATCACAGACATAAGCAACCTCAGTATTACCGGCTGCCATCATTCCCCGTGCGATGGCACTGCCACGACCATTAACACCCATGATGCCCATGACAACACGCTCGCCCGGCGAGTCATTGACTTGATTCTCAGTTTCATCTGCTTGGGCAGATGACGTCATTGATCCTGCCGCAGCCAATGCGATACCAGACTTTAGAAACAATCGGCGATCGCTTGCCTGCTGCTTACTCCGGATCGCAGCAACGGAATCCATCCTCGATTCTGTCTTACGGATAAACTCACTCATTGGACTCTCTCTCTATCAGATATTTGTGATGTGGTTTTTTGGCGGGTCGTACAGCGAAGGGTGGTCGCCGGTTAAAAGCGTCTGCAAGATGGTTGGCCGCTTCAACATTGGCGGGTCCTGCATGAGCATGGATCAAATATCGCCACGTTGTAGGTTGGTCTCGGTACAACATAACCGACGAATCTCCGCAAACGGATGCTCCGAGCCAACCATCATCTCGAACATGCCATTTACTCGGATAACTTGCGTTCTGCGGATGGTCAAAATACGTCAGACCTTCAGTTGTCCCTGCATCGACTGATCCACTGTAATCCATCCAGGCCGAAGCTTTTTCAAACAGCTGTTTTTCTGTTTGCAAACCGTTGCTGCCCGTCAAAATGCCGTCACCAAAAACAGCCGAAATTGAATCGGCAACCCTCACTGCCAGCAAACCAAAATTGGTCTGTTCCAACTCAAGTGATTCTGCCACAGAATTCAATGTTGTCTGAATTTCGATCACAACACCGTTGTTGTCTGCCGGCGCTATCGCGGTCACCAATTTCTGCTTGAGCAAAGGGGCAGGATCATGCCCGTCGTACCAGCCAAGTTCCACGGCCATACTCGCTTCGTCTTGACCGCTTTGATAAGCGAGCCATTGTTCTTGGCGAATAACAGCGTCAGAGGTGTCCGACCAAAAATCGATCCCGAGTACTTTGTTGTGGGCAAACCAAATCGATCGATGATGATCATGATTGGGTGCCCCTGGATGGCCCATCCGGGTGAGTGAAAGACCTGATGGCCCGGTCAACGGAAAAAAGAAGGGTCTGGGAGCATCCTCGGCAGCATGCCATCGCAATCTTTCTTGACCATCAACAACAAATGCAACCTGTTTTTGCGGCAAGGGTACCACTTGGCAGCGTGGAGACTTGGGAAACATCAGCCACCATAACAATGACCCATTGAAAAAGAAAAGCTCTTCCAACGAGAGGGAAAGAAATTGAAGAGGGAAGCAGGTGAGGCACACAAAGGATTCTCAATTGTAGCAAATTGTGCCTCGTGGACAAAAAACACAGTTGGTGACCAAACGTGTCACACCATCGTGTCATCCTTGAAATGTCATCAAATTTTCAAGTGAGTAGAAAGAGGTACACGATGTACGAGTTCGACGAAGAACGCTGGGACGAGCAACAAGCTGAAACAGGTCACCTCAGCCGCCCCGCTGTTGGTTGGCTGATTGAATGGAAACTACCTGCAGCCGATCAACGTTTCACCTTGGTCCCGAGATTCCTGCAAATTGGCACCGGCCAGTGGTGTACCGCCGAATATGCGACCCTATTTCCTGAGAGAGCGACCGCTGAAGCCTATGCAGATGAGTTTGGCATTCCGCTCACCGAATCAGTTCGAATCGTTCAACATCGCTTTTAATCTCAGATGCACAGATTGGGTTAAACACTAGGGATTATCCTGAATTTTCAACAGGCAGGGGAGTAAAGGAGTGCTCGCCTGCCCTTTTTCAGGCACAAACGGGGTCAATTCAGCAAGAATTCTGTGTGATTTCTAGTCTTGTGACCTCTGCCCCCCTAACCACAACAAACACCGAGCGGAAATTCGCAGGCAAGTTACAATGAAGTGTCGGTGCCCTCTCAATTCCCACCTGAAGTTTCGCTGCTCATGTCTGTAAGAACGCTTCTACTATTAGCTGCTCTTCTCGCCTCTGTTCCCACAATCCACTCCGCTGAACCGACAAAAGCCGAGCCTGAGGCCGATAGCGATGGCCCCTCCGCAGGTCACAGCTATCATGGGGAAGCATTCAACGAAGGACCGCGGCAAGCTGCAGTTCTGATTGAGGGCATGTCACCCATCAATTTCGAAACCTCAGCCAAAACCCCTGCTGCTCAAAAATTCATTGAGCAGGGAATCGCACAATTACATGGTTTCTGGTATTTGGAAGCCGAACGTTCGTTTCGGCAGGCAGCCAAAGAAGATCCCGAACTCGCCATTGCCTATTGGGGAATGACAATGGCAAACGCTAACAATACAGAACGGGCCAGAAGCTTCATGGACAAAGCCATGAAGTTGTCTAAAACGAATACAAGCCGCAGAGAAACCCTCTACATCGAAGCACTGGATCGCCTGATCCCCAAGCCAAAGAAAGATGACAAGAAACCTGATCGTGAAGCTGAACGAGAAGAGAAAAAGAAGCGGACCGAACGCTACCTCAGCGACATGGAACGGTTGCTGCATGACTTCCCTGATGATGTTGAAGCCCGTGCCTTACTTGCACTCCAACTTTGGCTTGCGGAACGAAGTGGCGTAAAGATCACGAGCCGCTACGCCGTCAATGCTTTGCTTGGCGAAGTGTTCACAGCAAACCCGATGCATCCGGCACATCACTACCGAATCCATTTGTGGGACTCAGCACGCCCCGACAATGCGATCAAGTCAGCGGCTATGTGTGGACCTGCAAGCCCCGGCATTGCCCACATGTGGCACATGCCAGGACACATCTATTCCAAGCTAAAACGATACAACGACGCCGCGTGGCAACAGGAAGCGTCGGCCAGAGTTGATCATGCTCATATGATCCGAACCAGACTCATGCCCGACCAGATTCACAACTTTTCCCACAACAACGAATGGCTGGTACGCAACTTGATTCATGTCGGTCGTGTGCAGGATGCCCTGGATCTGTCTCGCAATCTTGTCTCACTGCCACAGCATCCTCGGTACAACACTTGGAATAAGAGGGGAAGCTACAAGTATGGTCGCCAACGCTTAATCCAAACACTGACTGAGTACGCGTTGTGGGATGAATTGATTAAAGAGGCTGGTGGCAACTATCTGCCACCAACCGCCGATGACTCGCAGCAGGAGGAATGGCTTGGTTGGTTGGGGGTTGCTCAATTTCTGACGGGAGACACAAAACAGGGACCACGAACCCTGAGATCATTACAGCGACGCAGTTTGGCTCTACAAACAACAGTCTTGGATCTCGAAGACAAGGAAGCTGATAAAGCAGAGAAGAAACCAGACGAAAAGGACAAGGCAGACGAAAAATCAGATGACGCAGAGAAAACGGGACCAACGCTTGATGAGGTAAAACGACACATTACGCAACTCGATCAGATCCTCGCCCGAGTCAGATCCGCCGAAGCCGTCAAAAAGAAAGATTTGAAGGCTTTCAAAGAACAACTTCCAAAAGCTGTCTCTTATACACATCTGACGCTGCCGACGACTCCTTACGTGTA
>CAJXTM010000058.1 GCA_913061385.1 uncultured Rhodopirellula sp.
CTACACGTAAGGAGTCGTCGGCAGCGTCAGATGTGTATAAGAGACAGATGTACAGCCTGATCTACTTGGCGTTTAAAACCGATTCAACGCGTTACGTGAGTTACATGCTGCAAAGTATGAATAGCAGTCCGTGGGACAATGTTCCGATTCAGTTAGGCCTTGGCGGGACGCACCACGTCTTGGCTCACAACGCAGCTGCTGGTGCCGCACAATCCGTTCCTCTAGGGAAGTACGACAAATTTCAGGGTGATCTGCTGGCTGAGTTCATCACGAAAATGGCGGACACACCCGAGGCCGAAGGAACGATGCTCGATAACACCGTCGTGCTTTACGGCAGCAGCAATAGCCAGACGCACGTCAACAGCAATTATCCTATGATGCTGGTGGGAGGCGAACAATTTGGCCTCAAACATGGAACGTTTCACCAACTCAATGACAAAACGCCGCCACTGTCCAATTTGTATTTGACACTGTTGAATGCACTGGACGTACCCGCCACGCAATTTTCGGACAGCACTTCTACATTCTCGCAAATCATGAAATAGTTTGTAGTGTCTCTGATCGGCAACCAAAATCATGAAGTCAAACACAGAACCTTCGAGACGAGAAATCATCAGGCTTGGTGGCTATGGACTGGGTGCCCTCGCGGTCAGCTCCTTGTGTAATTCGCGCTTTGTGGAAGGAGCTCCCTTGGCTCCGCAGATCAGGACTCGCGCCAAGTCGGTTATCTGGTTGGTGATGAATGGGGGTCAAAGCCACGTTGATACCTGGGACTACAAGCCGCAGTTGGCAAAGTCAAACGGCAAAAAGCTGGAAGGGTTCGACAACGAAATCGGATTCTTCCCCGAAAAAGTCGGCGCGCTCATGCAGTCGCCATTCAGTTTCAAACAGCATGGCGAATGTGGGAAATGGGTTTCCGACATTTTTCCGAGTGTTGCCCAGCACGTCGATGACATGGCGTTCGTGCATTCGTGCCATGGCAAGTCAAACAATCATTCGCCTGCGCTGTTTACGTTAAATACCGGAGTCAGCCGTATGGGGTATCCGTGTGTCGGCTCGTGGGTCACCTATGGACTGGGCAGCGCGAACAATAATCTGCCGTCTTTCGTCGTGATGACAGATCCAAAGGGTAGAGGCCTTCCCAAAGGACAGGCTCAGAACTGGGGCGCCGGGTTTCTTCCCGGTTCGTTTCAGGGCACTGCACTTAACAATCGTGGTCAGCCCATCAATGATCTGAGTCGTAATACAAACATCTCTGATCGCCAACAACGTCGACAACTCGACTTTATCAATTCACTGAACCGCGAACATCAGAAATCCCGCGAAGCGAACGCCGAACTGGACGCTCGCATTCGTAGCTTTGAACTCGCCTATCGAATGCAGACAGCCGCTCCCGAGGTCTTCGATCTGAAACGCGAGTCGCCGTCGACGCACGCCATGTACGGTCTTGATGATGAGCGATGTGCTCACTTCGGTCGCCAGTGTCTGACTGCCCGCCGAATGGTCGAGGGCGGGGTGCGATTCGTGCAGCTGTATAGTGGAGGTACGGAGAACCAGAAAAGCTGGGATGGCCATCTCGATATTGAAGGCAATCATCGCGGCTTCGCAAACGAGACGGATCAACCGATCTCGGCACTGCTGTCCGATCTGAAACAGCGGGGTTTGCTTGACGACACGCTGGTCGTCTGCGGGGGTGAATTTGGCAGACTACCGATTGCTCAGGTGGAATCCAAGCCAGGACGCGACCACAATCCGAATGCCTTCACAACTTGGTTTGCAGGAGGTGGAATCAAGGGAGGCGTCAGCTATGGAGAAACCGATGAGATCGGCCTAAACGCGGTAGTCGACAAGGTCTCGATCCATGATTTGCACGCAACGATCCTGCATTTGCTCGGAATTGATCACGAACAGCTCAGGTACAATATAAATGGTCTCGATGTCAAACTCACAGGCGTCGAATCCTCACACGTGATTACCGACATCATTTCTTGAGGGTTGTTTTGATCAGCCAATGAACCACGGTCGCTAGTCTTCTTATCAAGACTTGTCATTGAACTCAATCTGAGCCAGTGAAGGTCTTTGTGAATTTGCATAGCAGAAGATTCCAACTCATTTGAGGCAGAAGGCAAATTCACCACTGCCAATCCGACGAAGCGTCCCAGTGAGCGAGAATGCAACCGAACCCAGCGGTCACGGCGACCCCGTTTAGCGAATCGAGCAACGTCGACGAAGCCGCTAATGACTCGTGAAAGGCGTACCATGGTCGATCCAAGCTACGGATTCACCGTCTATTCGCCCCAACGATGCATTAGAGCGTTGTCAATTTCCAACTGGTCGAGGATCCGGCTTACGATGAAATCTACCAAGCAATCCAAGGACTTCACGCCGTGGTACCACCCCGGCATCGCAGGAAGAATGACTGCCCCCGAAGCAGCGAGGCGATGCATGTTCTCAAGCTGTATAACGCTCAGAGGTGTCTCGCGAGGTACGAGCACCAATTTTCGCTGCTCTTTCATGTGCACGTCCGCCGCGCGTTGGACTAGGTTCGAAGATGCAGCCCGGGCGATCCCACTCAACGTGCTGCCGCTGCAAGGACAAACGACCATGGCCTTCGTTCGGAATGAACCACTGGCAATCGGGGTCATGTAGTCATCATATTGGTGATAACAAAATCGTTTCTGGCTGATCATTTCCGTCACCAAAGCGGGCGATACTAGCGGAGAAACCTCCGACCAGTCGGGCCGACAACAAACCAACGACTCGATATCAGGGTTTCTTAGATCCACCGTTAGACCGCACTCCTGCTTGATTACTGCTGCCCCGCTGGGGCTGATCACGACGTGCGTCTCATATCCGGCCTTAACGAGCACTTGCAACAAGCGGATCGCGTAAACGCTTCCACTTGCTCCAGTCACGCCTACCACGATCCGTTCCAAAGTGCTCATGTGATCGCTTTACCCTGAGAATGCTGTGGCTTCACACCCACATAAATGGTTGCTACACCGAACGTTAAAGGTGTGAACTCCACATCGCTCAGCCCTGCGGCAGTCATGCGATCAGCCAAGGCTTGACCGTCAGGGAACTGCCCCACGGACTCGGGAAGATATTCGTAAGCGTCCTTATCGTTGCTCGCAAACAACTGCCCCAGCCGCGGAAGGATATGGGTGAAGTAAAAATTATACGATTGCTTTAATCCAACCATCGTAGGCCGAGAAAATTCCAAAATTAAGACCTGCCCTCCTGGACGACAGACGCGGAACATCTCACGCAGACCAAGGTCGGTGTCTGCGACATTGCGAAGCCCGAACGCGACGGTCACACACTGAAACAGGTTGTCCTCGAATGGCAGGTACTGAGAATCCGCCTCGATGAACTCAACCGCACGCTGCCCTTGTTCGGTTGGACGTCGTTTCTTTCTCGCAATTGCAAGCATTGCGTTGCAGAAATCGCTTCCCACAACATCAACGCCATCGGGCGCGTGTCTTGCTATTGAAAGGGCGAGATCACCAGTGCCAGTGCAGGTGTCCAAGGCCGGAACTCCAGGTTCCAGACGCAGCTTTTGAACTGCCCGGTAACGCCAATAGCGATCCACATTCAGTGACAATAGATGGTTCATCGCGTCGTATCGTGGCGCAATCTGCCGAAACATCTCTCGTACTCGGTCGTTACTTTTATCAACCCCGGTAGTTACCGACGGTCCGGTTGCCGGTTCAGGGTCAACGGCGGTATTGTTCATCGAGATCTCACACAGTGTTTATTGGACGTCCAAGATAGTCTAGCATTGCGGCGAATCCTCGCCGACCACACTCACTGCCTAACATTTCGAACATGAAAACGCTGCTATTTGACATCGATGGAACGCTGATCGTCACAAACGACACAGGAACTCAGGCACTCGAGACAGTGTTGCAAAGCAGTTTTGGAGTCAAGCGTCCGTGCATGGATGTCGCTTTTGGCGGACGCACTGATTTTTCACTTCTCAATGAAGTGCTGTTGCTCAACGATATTACGCCGAATGAAGCAAATTTTCTAGCATTCACGAAAGCTTACCGGAACCTGTTGCCCCAGACGCTCAGCGAATGCGGTGGTGAAATACTACCGGGGGTCGTCGAGCTACTTTCCAGATTAGCGAAATGTGCTGAAATTCGCTGTGATGTGATGACCGGAAATTTAAGAGACACAGCAACTCAAAAGCTCGACCACTTTGGCCTGACCCACTATTTCGACAACATATTTGGTGGTGATTTCGATGTGGACCGTCGTCATCTGGCACGGCGAACTGCGCTTTTCTTGCGTGGCAGTCATGGCCATGAGGTCAAGGATGGTACGATTGTGATCGGCGATACCCCTGCTGATATAACCTGTGGTCTCGACATTGGAGCATCAGTCTTGGCCGTATGTACCGGACAGTTCAATCGGGACTCTCTCGAGGCTGCCGGCGCTAACGCGGTGCATGAGGATCTTTCGGACGTCGACACAGTGTTCCGTTGGTTAACCGAATGAGTGCGGTGCTTTACGCCCCCACAACACGCCCAGCTGGCAATCACGAGCTCCACCCATGATTTTGCACATCGATATGGACGCCTTTTATGCATCCATCGAAGAGCGTGATCAGCCATCGTTACGTGGAAGACCGGTCATCGTAGGAGGGAGTTCGAAGCGTGGGGTGGTTGCTGCCGCAAACTACGAAGCTCGCCGCTATGGAGTACACAGTGCCATGGCAGGAAAGAAGGCAGCAACACTCTGTCCGGATGCAGTATTTCTGAAACCGAGGCTTGAGCATTACGCACAGGTTGGGAGGCAGGTGCGGGAGATATTTTTGCGTTTCACACCATTAGTCCAACCATTGTCGCTGGACGAGGCATTTCTTGATGTCACTGGCACATTGAGACTTTTCGGTTCTGCCAACGCAATCGGTGTTCAAATCAAGAAGCTCATTCAACAAGAACTGGACCTTACCGCAAGCGTTGGAATCGCTCCTCTTAAATTCGTCGCAAAAATTGCAAGCGATATCGATAAGCCGGACGGATTCACTGAGGTGAAAACATCGGAAATCCTCGGTTTTCTTGACCCGCTCCCGGTTTCGAGACTCTGGGGCGTGGGACGAGTTGGCAGGCAGAAACTTTCGACACTGCAACTCAAAACGATCGGTGATATTCGTCGGTACGACCGCAAAGTGATGAATGAGAAATTTGGCAACTGGGGCGATCATCTCTGGAAACTTGCCAATGGTATTGATCCCCGAAAAGTTGTTCCTGATCGAATTGCGAAACAGATCAGCCACGAACGCACTTTTACCGATGATATCGATGATCTGGACATGATGCGTGCGGTGATTAGCCATCTATGTGAACAGGTCACCCGACGCCTACGAAGAAACAATCGATTTGCAAAGTCAGTTACGGTCAAATATCGCTGCGGTGATTTCAGCACTTATGCTCAGAGCCGCTCGTTCCCAGAACCTACACAAGCGACCGACACGGTGTTTCGCCTGGCAATGATTTTGTTGAATGAATTGGCGGTCAGGTATCCACAGCCGATCCGACTATTGGGGGTTAGTGTTGGAAACCTTAATGATGAGGGAACACGACAGCTCGATCTGTTCCAAGCAGAGAACGACGATGAATCACAAAAAGCTGTCGATCAAGTTGTGGACCAACTGACTGATAGAATCGGGAGTAACTCAGTATATCGGGCGGCCAGTCATACGTGGATTCATCGTGGTGATAAACCCAAGTAGCAGGCTGCGAAGTCGATCGCCGTGCCCTTGTCCATCCTGCACTGAACAAGGCAGTGGAATTCGCCTGAATCCTAGCGTATCCCACCACAAAAAAACGGCAGAGGAGAAACTCCACTGCCGTCTTGTCTTATTTTCATTTAAGGGATTAACCACCCTTCACCCTGACTCAGAAACGAAACTTGCAGGCAGATAGCCTGAGGTATCAGCAGGGGGACTTAATTCAGCTGATTGGGTTTGGCTCATAAGGAATGTCGTCGATCGTTTCCATTGGCAACTTTGCAACAACCAATCCAGCCTCTTTCGAGATTCCATCAACAGCCTCTTGAGCTCGCTGAACAATGCTCTCTCGCGTTTGACCTTTGTAGCTTTGGTTCGAAGCACTCGGGCTTACAGGCCCTTGAAAGCCGATCTCAGCCAGATGCTTGATCACGTCGACGTGATTCAATCCACCCTCTTGTTCCGGCAAAACACGCTCACTTGAGGTCGCTTTTTCAATCTCAGCCTCACTGTGCAGGGATCCAAGACGGACCGCAATGATTTTCTCGGCGCTGACTTTGCCGAGTTGTTCCATCGTTCCCTCGCCAACAACCCAGTCCCATGTGTCCAGTAGCATTCCGACATTGTCGCCTGCAACTGAGTTCACGAGTGCGAGGAATCCTTCCACATTACGAACGAACGCAAATTCCCTGTCCTCTTCCAATTCTTTGCCCGCCGAGAAACCAATTCCGAGTTGGATTCCACGAGGCTCAAGGACCTGTGCAACTTGTGCCAGTCTGGTTCCCTGAACATCAAAGTACTCGTGGTATGGCAAACGGTTTGTAGCTGCGGGCACACGAATGTAGCCGCGCGTTGCCCCCAGTTGTTTTGCCATGTCGGCAATAGGATGCAGACCGCCAATTTCACTCGTGAAAGCATCTTCATCCGCATCTAGGTCAAGTCCCAGCTCGAAGCCTCCTACCTCAATCTTCGCTGCTTCGAGGTACTTGGCAGCGTCTTCGACATTGGTTCGCTGTGCACGCCGAAGCATTTCGTGCATGTCGACGTCCATTCCGGAGAAGCCGTAGGTAAGTGCCAACTCGATCAACTCGCTCTGGCGGCCATTGATACCAAGCGCGGACGGTGAGAAATTTTTGAGCATCAAATCTAACTTTAAATGAATGTATGGCGTGATCCCTTTGAAAGACTGGCAGATGAAAAACGCATCAAACGCCTTGGTCTCCTGGAACGGAGAGGGTCTCTCGCTGTCAGCAATCGTGCTGAATCGGGATTTAAAAGCAGGTGGCATGATCGCCATAGGGCACCGTTCTACCGGGCCGATCACGCCGTCAATGTACGGTTGGATGGAAGCGAGGCATCTTTGCCTTCGGAGTCAGTATCGCAGAATTGGGTAGTTTCAGCCAAGGGGCGTTTGGCAGGCAAAAACGCCCCCGCTTCCCGTGGTCTTCTCCATTCAGCAAAATGGAAGCAATAAAGGGCAAACCATGATGCTTTTGACACCTCAATGCCTGAGAAGTGGTCCGCGAAATCGAATAAATCCCGGATAAACTCACGGCACTACCATCACTAATCAGAAGCTGGAATCGCGTGAATACGGAAAAAGCCGAGAATCCGATGACCGACAAAACTGCAAAAAACGCAGAGGTGATTCTACTTGGGACCGGCACCAGTGTCGGTGTCCCTGCATTGGGATGCGACTGCAGTGTCTGTACAAGTGACAATCCGAGGAATAATCGCACCCGGTGCTCAGTTGCTATCCGCACCGAGCAAGGGACGATTTTGATTGACACTGCTCCGGATATGAGGACCCAGTTACTCCGCGAAAGAATCCCGCTCGTGCATGCAGTCCTTTACACGCATGAACACGCCGACCATTTGTTTGGGTTAGACGATCTGCGTCTCTTCCCGTTTCGCCTTGGCACGCCTGTTCCACTGTTCTGCGAATCAAATGTCGAAGCCCGCATTCGCAAATCATACGACTACGCGTTCAGCGAAAGGGCCGAAACTCATCCCGGCGCGACGCCTCGCCTCGTCTTTGAATCCATCAATGAACGCGACCCATTTAAAGTTTTGGGTGTTGAGATCCAACCACTGCGGTTATCGCATGGTCCTTATTTTGATGTACTTGGGTTTCGCATCGGAAACTTCGCCTATTGCACTGACACCAACTTCATCCCGGATGAGTCGCTCGCATTACTTGCTGGAGTCGACACCTTTGTGGTCGACGCATTACGCCGGAAGCCACATCCTACGCATTTTTCTGTCAATGAAGCGTGTGCGGTTGCTTCTCAACTAAAACCGCGAAAGACATTTCTGACCCACGTTTGCCACGACCTAGAACACGACGCCACGAATGAGTCACTGCCAGAAGGTATCGAATTGGCCTACGACGGCTTGCGTTTCGACATTGAACTCTCGTGACGCATAGACAGAATCAACCACAAGCTCGCCGACTTGCGCTACTCGGATGCTGAATTCGTCTCTTTCCATCGCCCGTTCAGTGAACAGATTGATATCGTTGATCATCGCTGTCGCTTATGTGCGCTCCCCTGCTTTTCGAACGCATCCACGCTGGAAATGAAGCATCATTTAGCGAGCAGCAGCAAGCCCACGCCAATCGATTCATCGAAACTACATCACTCGCTGCTGTCGGACATTCTTGTTGTCGCTGCCGATTGCAGGATAAGTATCACAATCTCGTCAGCACCTCTTCTTCTTCTTCTTCTTCTTCTTCTTCTTCTCGCAAAAAGCTCAAAATCAAATCATTGCTCCCCCCGGGGGTGCATGTTCAACCAGCCGTATCTGTGGTACCAGTGCCAAACATGTAACCAAGAGTCAATGTCGCGTGCACAAAACCCGTTCTGCACTAAAATGCAAAGATAAAGCCGCCAGCGAACAGCCAGACCGGTATCAATATGAATCCAGCCAACGAGGTGGACAGGATCACCTGCATGGAGGTCTCGGCGTCGCGTTCATAGAGTCGCACGAGCACAATAGGAAACACGGCTGCGGGCATCGCCGCCTGCAAAAGAACAACTTCCTGCATGGATTTACCGAACGAAAGAAGCAACGCAGCGGCAATCATGAGTGAGGGTAGAATCAGCTGCCGAATGACAATGGCACTAACATGGATTGCTGGAGAACGCATCCACGAGACATCTGAAAGAAAATCCATCATGATCGCACCACTTAACAGTAGACCAATCGGAATTGCACAGTCGCCAAGAGCATTGACGACAAACATCAACTCGAGTGGAATTTGATTCACATCAACAACAACCTTCATGAAGCAGGCAGCAATTACCGCGATAAATGGTGGACTTAGAAAAACGCGTTTCCAGCCATGTTGGGTACCGCCGCTGATTATCGCTAACCCAACACTCCAAAGTGCAAGATCCACTCCCACATTGTGTAGGATCAGCGGGATCACTGCGTCGGGGTAAAACTTCTCTGCCAGTGGCAACGGTATGTACCCATAGTTACAGATGCCGACACAAAGCGCAAAGGCACGCTGCTGTGAGTCATTAACCAAACCAATCCGTGGCCCTATTTTTTTGGCGAACAGATAGCCAATGGCGAAACCGCCACTGGTCATCATGAACCCAAACATAGGCGGTTGCCATGCAAGAGCCAGAGATTCGAACTGTGGTCCGGCAAAAATCCGGCTTACGAAATAGGCGGGCAACAGCACATTGGCGATCAGCTTTGCCAGCGAGTGATCAGCTTGTTGAGCAATCCAGCCCCTGCGTCGGCATACCCCGCCGAGTACCATCACAAGAAAAACTCCTAAAACGCTACCGACAATGGGCAAAAGGTCGTTCATTGATGTGCTCGTCAGTCAAAGACGCGTACCGATCAGAGTAAAAACAGTTCGAATCGGGAAGAGAAAATTAAGGCCGATAGGGTAGCACCTATACAAGCCCAGAGGCCTGCGGCTACCAGCATTTTGCTTGGTGAACCAAACCTCTAACAAAGAAAGTGCTGACCCTCACTCGGGATTTTTGCCGTCGCCTTTACGGTGCCAGAGCCTGCAATGCCATCTGTTCGTTCCTGCAGCGATGGTAATCAAGTGCGACACGTTCGTGCTATGGCAGGTAGAGATTAGCGTTGTCAATTCCGCCCCAAGTTGGTCAGGTTCCGCTTTGCGTGGCCTCCCGATAGTGGGCCTCACTGGCTAAAATTGAGCCATGGAAAAAACAAACGTAGCTATCGTTGGGCTCGGGACCGTCGGAAGCGGTGTCGCTCGTCTTCTACTTGATCATGGGGATCGTACTGCCCGGCATGCCGGACGGACCATGTGGCTTAAAAAGGCGGTCGTCCGCGATTTATCGCGTCCGCGTGATGTGGAGTTGCCTGAAGGGGTGCTGACCGATTCTCTGCAGGAGGTGATAGATGACAGTGACATCACCGTGGTTGCTCAACTGATCGGCGGCTTAGAACCGGCACGAACGATCATGCTGTCTTTACTTGAGTCTGGCAAAGACATTGTGACGGCGAACAAAGCCCTGCTGGCCGAGCACGGACCTGAGCTATTCACTCGGGCGAGGGAACTGGGGCGAAGTATCGCCTTTGAGGCAGCGGTTGCTGGTGGAATCCCGATCATTGCAAATATCAGCCAATGTTTGTCGGCCAACCAGATCCGATCGCTCGAAGGAATTTTGAATGGGACCAGTAATTTCATCGTCACGCAAATGGATGAGAATGGTGCAAGTTACGACGATGTGGTTCTCGAGGCACAGCGGTTGGGGTACGCGGAGAGTGACCTGTCTCTTATACACATCTGACGCTGCCGACGACTCCTTACGTGTAGAT
>CAJXTM010000059.1 GCA_913061385.1 uncultured Rhodopirellula sp.
AGCTGGCAATCCAAAAGCTGGCAATCCAAAAGCTGGCAATCCAAAAGCTGGCAATGAGAAATGGCAATGATTGCCCCTTTTAAATATCAGGAACCTTTCCAAGCCATCGAGGTTCGCTTCCCTGCAATGCTTCGCGGTGACCCGCAATGATTCCGAGACATCGCTCCATGCGGCGAACCAAGGGCAACTAGCGACTCTCAGGCGTCCTCTAAGCCCCACTCCGCAACTGAATGACCACATGAGATGATCCATACGAGAAAGCAGGCACATTACGCGGAGCCGCTGCTAAATCGAGGTGAATGCGGAGTTCTCCATCAAATGCGGTGTTACCCGCGGGGGGAAGCAGAGCCTCGCCCGGTTTCGCGGGTCGAACAGGGGCTTGGCTGGATCGTTCTTATCACTCGTCAGAAATTGCCTCCCGGCAAAATCGTCCGATAGAGACCCCCAGCTGCTTGGACCTCGATGACGAAAAGCATGAAATCGCTTACCTTAACGGAAGTGTCGTCAGGTAAGCACGTGGCAGCCTAGACTACCGCTGACCAAGTTCGCATCGAAAGAAGCTCGCACGCTGGGATCTATTTTCGTTCAAGATCCGCCAGCTTCGAGTAAAAGTGAAGGAACGCTGAAATGACCAAGAAAATTCTATTTGTCTGCATGGGGAATATTTGCCGCTCACCGGCTGGCGAAGCCGTGATGCAGAGATTTGCCGAAGAATTCCGTGTCGATGTTGAAATCGAATCAGCGGGAACACATGGCTACCATGTTGGCGAAGGAGCCGACGCTCGCATGCTGGCCGCTGCAGAAGCGCGTGGCTACGAATTGACAAGTCGCGCTCGCAAGGTCACACAGCAAGACCTCGCGCCTGACCGCTTCGACTTGGTACTAGCGATGGACTCAGAGAACCATGCAATCCTGCTCGAAACCGCAGGTGGATTGATGACTCACATTCGAATGTTCAGTGACTATCTGGATGATAACTGGCCAGCCGATGTGCCAGATCCGTACTACGGCGAGGAAGACGGCTTCGATCAGGTTCTGGACATGCTTGAAGAAGGCTGCCCGGTGATCCTTCAGACTCTCATGGGTGAGGGCATCTTTGATGGCATGTTTGAAGAAGAACAGTGATACGACCAATTTTCTATCACCATGCAACAAGCCGCCGTTCCAAGCATTTTGTTTGCAAATGCATCGTCAATAGTCGCGGCAAGCCTTAGCCCGATCAATCATTCTTTACGAACTCGTCGGGTTCGGCGAGCGCGTTCAAATCGCACGGCACATCCGACGGGAATGGTTTCGGCAAGCTCAACCTTGTCCCCGGCAAGCGTGCTTTCTAGAGCCGCTTCGACATATCGCTTGGATACTTTTTTTCCTTCGGGACTATCGTCCAACGCTCCCATGTACACAACCTTTCTGTCTTGATCGAGCACAAAGAACTCAGGTGTGCGTTTTGCACCAAAGTCCTTTGCGATTTTCTGCGTTTCATCAAACAGATAGGGAAACTGAAACGCTTTATCTTTTGCCTTCTGTTTCATCGCTGGCAGCAGATCGGCTTCCACTTTATTGACATTGATGGCCACCAGAGCCACATCACGCTTTCCGTATTTCGCATGCAGGGACAGCAAGCGATCTTCCACATCGACAGCATACGGGCAACTGTTACAGGTAAACACAACCACAATGGCCTTGGATGACTTGAAGTCCGCGAGAGAATATTTTCCCCCATCAGCAGCGGGCAAATTCTGCCACGCTGGTGCTGCATCGCCGGGACTCAATGTGGAATTATATTTGCCCGCAGGCAAGTGACTCACCTGCGTGAGAAGAGTCAGTAGCATAGCGAGCAGGAAAGATCGAATCTTAGCCATGGTCAACTCAGGTGCTGGTTTCGAGATGTGATGTTACGAATGATGCTCTGACAGTTTATCGCGTCCGGGCCACAAACTCGACCACCAGATACTGAGCCCTGCAGATCAAATCGTTTGAAATCGATCACCACGGAATTGGCATCATTCAACAGTCGTCCAGCGAAAGCTGTTCCTGTGGCCAGCACCAGCTGCAAAGCTGATAACCACTGCACCATTGGCTAATTTTTCGCTAGCTCACGCAAGAGTTCGATTCCACGGTGCAATGTTTCATCGGGGGCTGCGAAACTGATTCGAAAATGCGAATCACGGTGGCTGAAGATATTACCAGGAATGATGAGCAAACCACGGGAGATGGCTTTCTCAACAAAAGCAGCACCACTCGCCACAGGAGCTTTTGGAAAGACATAGAAGGCTCCTCCGGGTTTCGCCAATTCGTAACAGTCGCTGAGTCCGTCGACCACTAAATCACGCTTACGTCGGTAATCATCGAGATAGCCATCAAGACTGACCTCCATCGCCCGAATCGCGGCCCACTGGGCAGGCTGCGGCGCACAAACGAATGAATACTGTTGCAACTTGAGCATTGCAGCCATGACCTCAGTTGGTCCGTGCACATAACCAACCCGCCAACCCGTCATTGCGTGACTCTTGCTGAATCCATTGATCACAATGGTCTGATCGTTATAGAGAGCGGGTGAAACGAATTCATCGTCATAATGAAAATTGCTGTAAATCTCGTCTGACACCAACACAATATTTTTCTCCGCCGCCAACTCGGCCACCTGCTTGAGTTCTGCTGCTGTCGCGGTCACACCTGTAGGATTGGCGGGGCTATTGAGCAGGATCATTTTTGTGCGAGGTGTCACCGCCGCCTCGATTTTGGCGGGATCGAGCCGAAAGTCGGGATACGAATCAACGGGTACTGGAATTCCTCCGCACATCTGGACCAACGCCGGATACATCACAAAAAAGGGATCAAGATAAATCACCTCATCGCCGGGATTGATCATCGAAAGCATCGAAAGCATCAAACCGCCGCTAGTCCCGCTGCTGACAAAAACATCACGGTCATCGTGATCCGGGTACTGTTCGGCAACTTGACTTTGAAGACGTTCTCTCAGTGGCCCGATACCCTGAGTGGGTGAATAAGCATTCTTTCCGGCCTCAATGGCTTGGATTGCTGCCTTTTTCACTTCATCTGGAACATCGAAATCGGGCTGGCCAATCGATAGATTGATCGGATCCTTGAGCTTCGCAGCTAAATCGAAAACCCGACGTATTCCACTGCTGTCGAACGATTCAGCACGGTCAGAAATCCAAGGATGCATGGGTAATACCAAAGTTCATGTACGAGAAGGGACGCTGCCGATCACCCTGGAACGATGTTTATGGCGCGGCTGCATTAAGGTCCAAGACGAAATGTATTGGGGGCCAAGACGAAACGACATCATCGTGGTTATTATCTACACCCCTTTCCAATTCCAACAGCTTAACAAGCCTTGAACGCTTCGCAGAGGAGGTCACGTCTATGTCTGCCATTCGATTTGTCGAACCCGTGGTGCGTTTTTGCGCTGTCATCACACGCCACAAAGACGCAAGGAAGTGGGCCATCGCTCGTTTAGCCGAACAATGGGGACAAGCAACCGTCTGTTCTGTGGAAATTCCATTCGAAGCTGGTGGGTACTACACACCCTCAATGGGATCCGGTCTGCACAAATCATTGATCGCCGTGGCCGACTTTGCTGATCCCGGCGGTCTAGCTGACTGGAAAAACGAAACCAATGAATGGGAGCAGGAGTACACAAGATCGTCTCAACACGAGGAGGATCGTCCACTGAATCTCGATCCGGGTTATATGACACAAGCAAAACTGGTGCTCGCCACGACCAAGGATCGGGACCACCGCCTGTATCTTCGTGACGGTATGTTTGCGGAAGTCACCCTGACCTATGTCGGCAAAGCATGGCAGCATCACCGTTGGACCTATCCGTCTTATCGTACCGACGAGGTCGCAACTTTTGCCAACCAATGCCGAGCAGATCTCCGGCAACATCTGAAGGAAACCAGGCAGTTTCGCAGCCACCCTTAATGACAGCCCAACGAAACTGCACTTCCGTAAATTTCATGATTGCTCAACGCTTGGCCGCAGATGCGCAGTATTTTAAAGATGAATAGCACAGGGGGGGTGAGTCGTGGGTGCATTCTGGTCGTGTTCTGACTGTTGGACTCTGCTACACTTCATCTTTTAAAAAAGCACACATCCGAGGACGTCCCAGAGTGAATCAGTTAGCAGGTAAAGTCGTCGCTATCACAGGTGGTGGAACGGGCATTGGCGCAGGAATTGCCAGGGGTCTCGCAGAGGCTGGCTGCAAGGTAACCGTTGGTGGTCGCCGGCTTGCGCCTCTTCAAGCACTTTCAGACCAAGTAGAAAGTGAGCATCCGATCCGAGCCCATGCGATGGATGTCTCTGACGCCGAGAGTGTAAAATCTTTTTTTGCCGACATTCGTGATCATGTTGGCGAGGTCGACATCCTGATCAACAGTGCCGGCGTCAACATTCAAAAACGGACGATGGCAGAGATGTCCCCCGAAGACTGGGAACGAGTGCTATCGATCAATGCCAGCGGCGCCTATCGTTGCATGTACGAAGTACTACCATCGATGCGTCAGCGTAAAGACGGCTTGGTGGTCAACATCTCGTCAGTCGCTGGCAAACGTGCAATCACTTTAGGTGGAGTCGTATACTGCGCAAGCAAATTTGCGATGACCGCTCTTGGTACCGCAGTATCAAATGAAATCCGCGAAGAAGGTGTACGCGTCACCAATGTGTATCCCGGCGAGGTCAATACTCCGATCCTCGACAACCGCCCGACACCCGTTTCGCAAGAACACAAGGATGCCATCCTGCAACCTGAAGACATTGCCTCAGTGGTGGTCACCATCTGCGCCCTTCCGCCGCGTGCGAATGTGCCTGAGGTCGTGATCAAACCCACCATTCAGGAATGGGTTTAACCTTCCACTCAGCCCACCATCGACAAGGCCGTCATGGACCAGGATCAAGATGCCGAAATGGATGACGATCAACCATCCGAAACCGCCGATCATTCCGAAATGGCAGATCCGGATGATTCGTTCATAGAATCGCCAGACGAGATCACAGACGAGATCACAGACGAGCTTGATGGACTCTCGATGGACGACCTCGGAGCAGCCTATGCCCGAGTTGCGGCTGAACATGATCCTGAGGCTTTTGCTCACCCGCAGGAAGAGGAACCGCACGATGATTCGTCGGAATCCGAACCTGTAGATGATGAACAAGAACATCCACACGAACAGGAAGATCTTGTCACACCTGAGGCGATCGTCGAAGCAGCCTTGTTCGTGGGGCACCCAGAGAATAAACGATTCACAGCAGAACGCCTCGCATCGCTGATGCGGGATGTTTCGCCAGAGGAAGTCGTTCTGCTGATTGACCAGCTCAATGAATCCTACAGGGAAGCTGATCAAGGGCTGCGGATCATTCAAGATGAGCAAGGGTATCGAATGTCGATTGCGCCCGAGGTTGAAGCGGTGAGACGATCGTTCCTTGGGAAAGTCAGGGAAACCCGTCTCAGCCAAACTGCGATTGAAGTACTTTCCCTGGTCGCCTATCAACCCGGAATTACAGCCCAAAAAGTTCAGGACCAGAGAGGACGCGAGAGCGGCCCCTTGCTCAATCAGCTCGTCCGACGTCAGCTGCTGAGAATGGAACGCATCAAGCCGGCCAAGGGTGGGCGTGCCATCCCTCATTATCATCCCACAGAGCGGTTCCTGGTTCTATTTGGATTGGACACGCTCGAAGATCTACCCCACGTCGACGAAGCACTCCGCGAATCTTAGAAACGCCAGCAAGTGATGGCTGGCACTACTCTCGCGATGCTCTCGGCTCAAGTTTTCTGAGTGAGCAATTCGATAGCGTTTCAGTGACACTGTGAAATAGCGTTTCAGTGACACTGTGAAATAGCGTTTCAGTGACACACTCAAAGCCTTGAACCCAATGGTTTTAAACGCCATCGTTTCCCGTCACACACAGCATAATTTATCTGCTGCAACGAATTCAGCACGCGGTCTATCTGAAAGTCAATTTCGACATCAACGGCTTCCCGCAAAATTCGTTCGCAGCGACGACGCAAGCGGCGCGGACTAAGAGGTTCAGCAGCGGTCTGCAACGCATAGCAGGCGACAATCAATTCACATGTTCTCTGCCGATGCGCTTGCTGAATGATACGGTGCCCCACCCCGGCATTGGTATCCAGTTTCTGGAAGTAGAGATTCCTTGTCAGTTTCAATTCCCGCTTCTTTTTGGCTTCAAAGTAACCCAGCGTACTTTTCACCAAATATCCGATCAGTAGCCCAGCAAGAATCAATGACCAATGCAATGCGATCACGGCAAACAGAATTGCGTATTGTGCTATTTTGCGGAGTGACATCAGGAATCCTCCCAAGCTGGGAACAATGATCTTTACGTGATCCAGTCCTGATATTCGCACCCGCGCACCGGGCAACAGGGTATCAACATCTTCCTTAGGAATATTTTTGAACATTCGCAGATGTACTTTATTCGGGGCCAACGCCTCGTCACCAGGCAAATCTGATTTCAATTGAAAGGCAACTGTCATGCGTTGATATACCGGAATTTCAAATGCTTCCATCCGATACATTTTCCGAAATCGGCGGCGAAAACGGGTCCCCATAATGTCGCCTCGGGCATACACCACAAGTTGCTCGAACAGATCGAGGTCGACATGCAAAGGCACACCAAATTGACTGGCAATACCCACACATTTTTCGATATCCTCTCTTTCAATTTTTTTGTACCCGGCATCGTCCATGATCTGACCAAATAAATCGATCACCTTTTGCATCTGCTCTTGGGCGGGTGAATTTTGCTGTAATTGAGATTCACCATTTCCTACATTGGCGGTGTCGTGTTCAGCATGATTCTGATCAGCATCATGCTGAACGGGAAATTTCGGAACGGGAAACTTCGGAATGGCCCCGGCCGTTTCTGTTTTGGCAGACAGTCGATCCTGAGTCGAAGTTTCCATCGCGGTACTCGTCCAACGAGTCCGCAGTTGGTCACTCAGTTCAGTCCTGAGGGGCTTACAATCGGTGTCTGGGTCGACAGACGCGTAAATGGCAGAGAATTGACGGTGGTACGCTCCGGTTCGCTCGTGGTGTAATCTGTCCATCTCGTCGCAGCGTTGTCGAAATTCGAGATGCAATTTCCCCGGCAATTCACCTCTCTGAATCAGATAGTCGGCAAGCGTATCAGCCTTCAACGGAATGTACGGTTCGATGGACCAATGTCCCGCATCATCCTGGATCATCCCATCGGTCGTGGCATTATAGAATGACCGCCCGACAGTGCTTCCGCCTTCGATTGTGAAACCAGACAGCAAACCACTCATGAATCAATCCAATTCCGATGCATACAATGTTTCCAACCCAAAGACGCTTGCAGGATCTAAAAACGAATCGTCGCCAGGTTCATCTTCAGCCTCGCACGCAATTTGCGGGGTCGCGCTCGACATGGATGGCCTGCTTTTTGACACAGAAGGATTGTACTGGGAAGTTGGCGACACTGTATTGCAAAGAAGAGGGTTCCAGTACAGCAAAGAGTTGCAGACCCGCATGATGGGCCGTGTAGGCGTGGCCGCGTTGCAGCAGATGGTGGACTTCCATTCTCTTAAAGATAGCCCTGAAAGCTTGCTTTCGGAATCAGATGAGCTATTCGCTGCCAAGCTTGCTGACGGTGTGCCACCGATTCCCGGGGTAACCGCATGGATTGATCATTTAAGGACGCACCAAATCCCATTTGGCCTAGCGACAAGTAGCCGTCGAAGATTTGTCGAAATTCTGTTTGAGACCATTCCTTGGAAACAGGACCTCGCCTTCATTCTGACTGGAGATGATGTTCAGCAGGGCAAACCACATCCTGAGATGTATTTACGCGCTGCGGCTCAACTTGGCATCCCGCCGGATCAGATGCTGGTGCTGGAGGACAGTGGAAATGGATGTGCAGCCGCAGTTGCTGCCGGTGCCTGCACCGTGGCTATCCCAAGCATCCATACACGAGATCAGAATTTCGATGGTGTAAAGTTGATCGCAGACACCATCAGCGATTCGCGTCTTTGGGCAATGATCAAAGCAAGAGATCAAGATTGATTGAAGTCTGCATCGTCGAATTCCGCATCCCTTCTTAGACGATTCAATCTCAGGAACGTTGTTTCCTCGGCTACTGACCAGCGATCAGTTTTCGCCTGTTGCGGCCGATGTGATTTCCTCTGCGGTCGAGTCGGTGACGAACCACCCCTCGGGTGGATCGGGCAACAAAAACGCCTGATGATAGGCACGCTGCTTCAATTCGATCCAAACCAGAGTTTGCTTGTGCAATTCACTGGGCTGAAAACGAATGGCCTTGCGCGCCAGTTTTTTTGCGCGAGAAAAGTCCTGACCGGCAGCTGCAGCTAAAGCCAGATTATGCAAAGCAGCAATTTGAGTTGGATTCCACTTCCAAGCCTCAGCCCAAAGGGTTTCAGCCTCTCCCCAACGCCCTTCACGAGCGGCACGGTTACCACGCCTAACTTTGGCACTGCCAGGCAACAGATAGGGAATTTCCAAAGTAATTCGATGACGGTCAACTGATGGCGTAATGAGACGAAGGGTCTCTCTGACCATGGCTAGGGTCAAAACCTCATTTGGATCTGAAACATACGCCAGTTCTGGATAGAGCTCTCTAGCTGATTCAAGATCAAGAATGATTGGCTTTCCGCCTCCGGGATGTTCCGCGTCCATTCCGGTCAACCGCCATGACACACTGAGCGTTCCAGGATCCACACCACGGTGCATGGACAGATTCCGCTTGAGAATCACTTCGCCGCGAAGGACGTAATCAACATCTTGATTGCGAGCGATGCTGGCGAAAGCCAAATCGTTTGGCACTTCTTCCACGGCGGAGACAAGCTGAATCTTATTTGTGAGTCGAGTGTCATTGCGATCCTTGTTGGATGCAAGAGCCAGAATGTCGCCCGTGCTGACGATCGTCACCCGCCGCCCGGGATCGTCTGGGGCCTGAATGAGCAATTGCCGCTGTAAACCACCGGTCAATTCACTCGGCCCCTGAACACCTGCCAAGGCGACCCGTTTACCCACTGCTGATTCCAGTTGCGGAGGAGCCCACGCATGGATTGGGGCTGCCATTCGACAACCGCCGCCGATCAGCAGATAGCTACAGTTCAGTAAAATCAATAGAGGGACAGAGCGGTTCATGCTCTGCCCTTTAAAGTTTGCCAGACCTAAGAGTCAAGTTCGATCGGCAAATTTTGACATCAGGCAGAGATCGCCGCAGGTTCTTTCACAGCAACATGCAAACTTTCGCGGCGAATTCCATCACTGCCGTAAAAGATCACCGTATTTTTGGAGAAGTCACAAATCGCGGTCAGTTTCACACTTCTGGGTCCATGCACACAAAAGTACACACCGACAGTTTCTCCACTTCGAATTACTTCCCGCTGCGTCATCGGGAATTGGTGGGGCACTAGATGCCCAAGTTCACAGAGTTTTTTTTCGACGGTAACGCAAAGAGTCGAAAATTCAATCTTGCGGGGCGATATGCCGATCATCTGCATCCATTTGGCTGGCGGAGCAATCAGTTCAAGCCGCAGGGACGCGTTGATTCGTATCCCCGGCAGCGTTGGTATCGGCGACCCAGCCGTGGATGTTTAGCTCCCAAAAAAGTCTATAGTCGCAACTGCACTAAGGAGGGTAATGCGTGCGGATTGTGCGGCTTCGATGCCCACCTGACGATTTTCCAATGTCCGATCAGTGATGAAGTAATCCTTCAGCGTCCTTCTGAGTGATACGACCGAAAATGTCGGTCAAGATTACCTGCTCTAACGATGAGTCCCTGCCCAGAGGGATCCAACCCAGCGTGTCAGTTGTCCCCTCTACCAGCCGACCTCGTCTTTCAATGCTTGAATCGTAACGAACTCCCACCGACGACTCCGTTGCAGTCACGGAACGCCCGACATCCTCAAGGTCTTTCTGAACCACGACTTCGATGGTATATCCTGGGCCGCGTGGCCTTACTGTCACAATTGCTCTTCTGCGAATCGATTGCAGTGTGCCCTGCCAACGTTCAAATCCGGGCGTGCTATCTTTTCGCCATGGCTCAAAACACGATGCACCAATCGCATACGCAGTCTCAACGCGGCCGTCTAAAATGAATCCGTCCGCATTCTGAACAGGAGTCTCGCGGATGATAGGAAAATAGTCGTCAACTGCGTCGATCACCTGAGACCAGACGAATGCGTCAGGAGCAGCCGGCAGATCCAAAGGATTGGGGACAAACTGCTCTGGGGGAGCATTCCGGAAACGATAGCGAAACTGTCGACAACCAACGCTACAAAAAAGTCCAAGAATTAGTAATGCAAGTAGCAGCAGGCAGAGCATGCGACCGCGAGCAGGAATGAAAGCATCCTGAAAATCTGACTTTGGCTGTGAATCTCTTCCATCCATTATCGATTCGCTGGCTGTCTCTTATACACATCTGACGCTGCCGACGAC
>CAJXTM010000060.1 GCA_913061385.1 uncultured Rhodopirellula sp.
TCTACACGTAAGGAGTCGTCGGCAGCGTCAGATGTGTATAAGAGACAGTTCTAGGACTGCATCATGTTTGTGGTCAGAGGATTCAATCCAACACAATATTGGAAAAATGAATTGCGCTGCTGCGCCGGCATAGAGCACATAGGGCCAAGGTGTTTTGCGAGAAACCTTGGGTGGGAAACCATCGTCGATGGTTGTTGCTCTGGCCCTACGCCGAATTCTTCGAGCTTCTTTTTGCTTGAAGTTTTTTTCGTAGGACTTTAATCCAGACGAAGTGAACTCATTCGATTCTGAGTCAGGTATCACTGAGTCAGCAAGTGGGGTAACACAGATGTTTTGGCATTTTGGGCAGGTAGGCGTTTTGCCCAACTGAGATCCTGCCACATTAAACGTCGTCCCACATTTGCAGCTAATTAGCAACTCGGACCTAGGTTCCATGTTTTCAAACCTGCATTCGTTATTGTCGTAAGTACGGTCCTTGAATCTACCATGCTCGAGTTTGAGGCATCGGAATTGCGTCATCTCGACTGTTGCGATCAGAATCACCTGCGAACGTATCTACCTGCAGCATGGAGGCTATTGCGTCGGGGGCAGCCTTGCTGAGAAAGGAAGCATTAGCAACAGATCGCGGGGCTAGCGCGATGCGGTTGATTTGAATCTGTGATGAATTCTGCGAAATGAATCTGCGTTCTTCGCAAGTCGTTGACTGTGGGACGATCGACTCGTCGTGATTGGTAATGGTACGTGCATGCGTGAGAGAGACGCACTACCTGGATTTAATTGCTTGGAGTCGCTTGTGGTTCAGGCGAAATCGATTCGGCATGAAGTTGTTTGGCGAGTTGCTGAATCAATCCACTATGTTCAGCTTTTTCTGCAATGTTGTTGTTTTCCTGGGGATCGGATTCGAGGTCGTACAGTTCGCGGGCGACGACATCGGTTCCATCTTTGGGGTTCCATTCGACATATCGATGATTGGCTGTCCGAATGCAACGGCCCATGTAGGCCACTCCATCGGGAGCCATCCAGATACCATCGCGCAGGAATTGGCTGAACACAGCTTTTTTCCAAGGTAGCTTCCGGTTTTCTAGCAGTGGAGCAAAACTGAGACCCTCAAGCTCATCTCTCGAGGGTATGCCGGCGAGCTCGCACAGCGATGGATAGACGTCGACGAATTCCACGAGGCGATCGCATTCTTTTCCATTTTCGACGGCGCCCGGTGTGCGGACAATCAAAGGAACTCGTGTGTCGATTTCATAGTTGGTCATTTTGCACCAACTATTGTGTTCGCCTAATTTCCAACCATGGTCACCCCACAGTACCACGATGGTATTGTGATCAAGGTCGTGCTTTTTGAGCATAGCCAGCAACCGACCGACCTGGGCGTCAATGTAGCTGACGGAGGCGAGATATCCGTGTTTAAGCAAACGTGACTGTTCATCAGTAAACGATCCTTCGTGTGGACGTGGATTGTTTTTGAAATCTGTGTAGCCACGAATCTCTCGGGCCGTGTTGACCGACATGATCGGTGCATTCTTTGGCTGGAATCGATTTTCAGCAAGGGGGATCGACTGGCGATCGTACATGTCCCAATAGCGTTTCGGTACATTGAACGGTAAGTGCGGGCGGTAATAACCAACCGCCATGAAAAATGGTTGCTCGTCAGTTGCGAGCGTCTTCATCTTGTTAATCGCGACTGTAGTCTGCGCACCATCAAAATACGCGTCGTCAGGAATGTCAACGTTTTCGGTGGCAACGTGTTTTAGATACCACTTGCCAAATTGATCAATGCGACGCAGATCGTTCTTGGCTATCAATTCAGACTTGCGATTCTCCAGCCACGCCACATTGTCCTTGCCCCGATAAACCGCATCCGGATCAAACGGATAGTCATCGACATTTAGCTTTGGTTCACTCCACGAAAGTGGATCCTGAATGTTGTTGTGGAAAATCTTCCCGATGCCCACCGCGTGGTAGCCATGATTCATGAATTGCTGGGTCAACGTGACTGCATCAGGAGTCGTCTTTCGAAAGTTAGTTTGCAAGTCCCAAACCTTGATTGTGTCTGGACGCAAGCCAGTCATCAAGCTTGCCCGAGATGGGTTGCATACCGCTTGTTGGCAGTAAGCGTGTGTGAAGGTCACGGCTGAGTCTGCAAAACGGTCGATGTTCGGGCTCTTGGCAATGCTCGATCCGTAACAACCAAGTTCTGGACGCAAATCGTCAATCGCAATGAATAAAACGTTGGGTGTCTTTGATTGCTCCACGTCCTCAGCGTTTAGGGTGCGCTGGAATTCCGTGCTGCCGGTCAGGCACAGAATGGGTAGGCACAGGGCAAGGGTAATGGTGCTGGAACGGAGCTTGTTCATTCGATTTGCAACGGATGTGGTAACTGGCAAAAGAACCGATGAATCGACACTATACCATGCGCTGATTGGATGACCCGTTTAGGTGGACCCTCGCCATCTTTGGCAATTCCTAACGTTATGTTTGAAGGTGCCCGGGTTCAAATGCATGGACGCGACCACTGGCTGTGCTCAGCAATAGCCAGGGAATTGCTTCGTTATCTGATCTCGTTGCAAGCTCCAATGCAATGATAACCCACACCGATGATTTGCTTGTCCTGACTTGAATTGAAGTTCAGCAGGACATTCACTTCTGCTTCGTTTTTTTGCTTTTGGGTTTTTTCTGATCTTCCGCCTGCGACCACATCTTCTTGTCAACACTGGAAAGCCTCGTTTTGGCGAGTTTCGATAAGGTGGCTGCGAATTGCTTCTTGATCATCTGTTCTTTTTTTGTCAGCTCAGAATCAGCTAATTTCGTACCATCGAATGGTCCTTGGTATCGTGTTAGCGTGGCATTGGTTCCGTCAGTTTTTGCTACGAGTGAATATCGCTTGTCGCGGATCATGACTTGGCCACGGTACCAAATGTAAATCCAGTCTTTCTTGCGGACTGTGGGATTGTTTTCAAGGACGGGAGCGATGCTGGAACCGTCACCCGGATAATTTTCGGGCAGTTTGCCGCCAATGACATCGCATAGGGTTGGCATCACGTCAACAAACTCAACCAGGTCGTCAGTGACGCGTCCCGGTCTGTCGATTCCTGCAGGCCAACTTGCAATCATGGGAACGCGAGTTCCCATGTCGGTCATGGTTCCCTTACCGCCAACGACTTTGGTGCCATTCCAGGGTGTGACGATGGGTTTGTCGGTGCCATTGTCACCTGTGAAAATCAGCAAGGTGTCGTCACGCACACCGGAGTCTTCGAGTTGCTTGACGATTTGCCCGACCATTTTGTCTGCGTAAGCTGCCATGTCCCTGAAGTGTCGTTGTGGGTCATTGAGGTCGCCCTTGTAAGTTGTTGATCCGAGTCTCTTTGGATCCCAGTCGCTTGAATCGGGCGTGGGGTCAAATGGGCAGTGCGTCAAAATCATCGGGTAGTAAACCAGAAACGGTTTCTGCTTATTTTCATCGATAAAGTCACAGACGAAGTCAGTGCAGAGTTGGGGTGCATACTCGCCGTCCAAGTATTCCTTTGCTTCGCCGTTGAATTCCAGCATCGGATTGACGAATCGTCGGTCATAAGTTTTGCCATCCTGTTTCGATCGGCCGCTGCGTGTGTGTTGCCAAAGGCAGGACTTGTCAAATCCAAAGTGCTGTGGCGCATCTTGCTTCTTCCCTAGTTGCCATTTTCCGGCAATACAGGTGGTGTACCCGGCGTTCTTCGCCTGATGTGCAAAGGTGGTTTGTCCGCGGTCCAAGAGTCCGAATTTCACATAGTTCCGAACGTTGTACTGGCCTGTCATGATTTTCGCCCGCGACGGTGTGCAGAGCGGGTTGGCAAAGCAGTTGGTAAATCGAATTCCGCCAGCAGCCAACTTGTCCAGGTTTGGAGTTTTGCACGATTCACTGCCGTTCACTGACAATGCCTCATAGCCCATGTCATCTGCCATGATCAGAATAACATTGGGCTGCTTAGCATCAGTTGTGCCAATTGCAGCCAGTAAAATAAGGATTAGAATTCTTTGCATTCCGGTTCTCGGTGAAGATTGTTGGCACGGTTTTTGAATGAGCAGGCTTCGCAGTTGTCACTTTAGCCGACGAGAGTTTCTGCTTTGAAAGTTTGTGTTGACTTCGACTTCAATTCTTGATTTCAACGCGTGTATAGGGAGACGACAGGTAAGTGGCATAAGACAAGCCTTTGTGCTTGATGGTGTTGCGGTGATTGCTGAAAAAGTCAACTCGCGAAGCACCTGGTGCTAATTTGATTGTTGCTGCCCATTGGCCAAGTGCTGGGTTGTACTGCATCAGTGCCACGTTCGCGTTTGGGATGAGTTCACTCAGGTAATTCGGGCTGCCGTCGGGAGCCCGGTCAAATATCCACCAGATGCGTCCAGTCTCTGCAGACGCGTCTTCAGGGAACTTGACGGTGACTTTCAGGGTTCCGTTTTCGATGCTGTGTTTGATGCTAGGAGGCGGCAATAGTGAGCCCGTTACCTGTTCAGGATGGAAGTGCTTTAACAGAAATGCTGCTTTGTTCTGCTGGTCCTGTTCTCCTTGGGGGTGGCCCTTTTTACCGTGTCCTGTGTTGGCTCCCAAGTAGACAGGTATATCCGAGTGATGGGAGCCTCCCCATGCCAGGTCGTAGGCGACGCTGTCATGGGTTCCCGGATGGAAAAGCATGTCGACGCTACGTTGACGCAGTTGATCTAGATTGCGAGAAATGAATACTTCGTCGGCAATGTCTGCTGTGAAGTTCTGAAGGTCCAACCACGTGTGTCCTGCTTCCAAGGCAGCCCGATTGAAATTCGGCCCAAAGTTGCCACCCGAGAACATGCTGCGTCGGCCGGGTTGTGATTCAAGTTCATTCCATGCTTCACGGTCACATAGTCTCAGTGGGGAGTCCCAAATCGGAGATACTGCCGCGTGAACAGCCGTCATGCGGTGATCATGCAGTATCGCCATCGAGGGTGACGCGCCGTTTTTTGATGCACCCGTGACTGCAACTTTTCCTTTCACGAAGTGATCGGTCTCGGCGTAGGCTGTTGTGATTGCCCGCATTAAAGTTGCTGGCCATGCCCAGTACTGAATCTTGTAGTGAGGATTGAGTGTCTCGGCAAATCGTTTGCTGGCATCCGCGGCGAGCGCACGTTGACCATAGCTTCCCGGTTCTTGGACGACCGTGAATACAAGGCCCACTCCTGATTTCAGTAATTCACGCTCCAATTGGTTTGGTTTGGTGTCGCGTTTTAGACGCGATGGAGTACTTCCACCCGTGAGATGAAAACCGGTCGCTTTCTGGTTCGCGGGCACAACCATGCGAACCGGGATGCGGTACTGCTGACCCTCCCAGAGATCACCAACATTGATGGTGACGAGTTTCTGACGTGTGGCGGACAGGCCTTCGACGGAGTGCCAATTCTGTAGCACTTCGATATCCAAGGTGTTGGCGTCTTGAATCGCCGCCATGTCGAAGACTGGCTCAGAGGCGGGGGCAACTGGGCCTCCCCATAAAATCAAGAACCATATACAGAAAATATACGGTGTCATCCAACGTGGAAATGTCGTTGGTTTCGAGCGACGCATTGAAACGGACCTCTGAAGTGATTTTATTCATGGTGAGCGGTGTCATTGTTTTCAGCCACCAGTTTACATCAATAGCAACCATCAGGGCGGCTCGCCCGTTTCGGGGAAGTCAGGCTGTCGGCACGCCCCATCGAAAGTGTATGCACTCGCGTCAGTTCGTGATGCGGAGTGGCTGGCGTTGCCTGTAAGTAAGGCTTCGCCATAGCCACTCGAAAGGCCCAAAGCGAAAGTAATGGAGCCAGACACATGAAAAAACGACTTGCAGTAGTGAAATTGTCAACACACTGATGAGTTGTTCCACTCGTGAAAATTGTCCGAACCGCCCCAGTCCATGCCCATAAAAAAGAAAGGTGCAAAGGACTGTTTGTAGCAGGTAGTTTGAAAGTGCCATTTGGCCAACACGTGCAAGCGGCCAAGTCATTTTTCCGACATGTGACGACTTGCAAATCAACATGATGACGCCTAGGTACCCAAGGCTGAGGAGCGGGCTTGCCCAGTAGTTGAATTGGCCACCAAGAAAAAACGAATAGCTCATGCTCCAGTCTGATGCAAAGTTCTGCTGGATTCCGTACATGGTCACAGGAATCCCAATGCAAAACGCGGTTGCTACCAACCCAGCATAAAATGAGTTTGAACGCTTGCCTGTTGTGATTCGCTGCTTGTGCAACGCCATCCCGATCAACATCAGGCCAGAGCATCGCCATGCAATGAAAAATAGAAAGAGGAAAGTTTCCATGAGAAATGCCTCCGTGGATCGTAGCGGCAATTGCTTCAACCACGGTTGCAGGTAAGTTGCCACTTCTTGCTTGATCTCTGCCGTCTGTGGTTGCCATGTTTCCTGTTGCATTTGCAGAACATCTTCCGGTGGCCAGAACGGAATTGACAAGCCAGTCAAAATTGAGACGACGGACCCTGCGCTGAAGCACAAGAGACCTGTGATCCACAACAGGCGAGGTGAGAGATTGCGAAACCAAAAGACAATGGCACCGCACAAAGCGTATGACGCCAGAATGTCTCCCTGCCACAACAGATGTGCATGCAGTAATCCAAGTGCCAGCAACCACCCCATCCTGCGGAAATGAAACCTGATGAAAGGCAATCCCTTGGCAGTTCGCCTGTCTGACAATAATACAATTCCGGCGCCAAATAATATCGAAAAAATCGACATGAATTTCATGTCGGCAAACAGGTGGCTTAGGTACCACACCCAATAGTTGGCACCTTCCAAATCACCATAGGCGGTTGGATTGAAATAGGCACTGCTGATCATAGAGAACGACTGAATGTTCATGATCAGAATGCCCAGCGTCGCAAATCCCCGCAACACATCCATTTCTACGATTCGCGCAGGCTCTGCAGTGGGAGTGACTGCTGACCTTGCGTTTGAGTAAGCATCCAGTGGTGTTGGTGGCAGTGTTTCGGTTTGATCGGTTTGCTCTGCCATCTTGGTGCTTGTGTTCACAATACCTGTTTCTGCAGGATTTACTGCTGTTTCAACCCTCTGTCTCAATTTGATTTGGTTGGTTGTTTTGGGATCGGTCCATATCCGACGTCTAGCGGTCGTTGTGATGAATCAATTGCTGTCAGGTTTCCTGCATCATCCGTAAGGTTGCGTCCCACGCTGTACACCAACCAGCCGTTTTTTGTTTTTTGGGTAATCATGTCATTGGACGTGTAAGGATCTGTCCTTATTGCGACGGGAAGGGATTTGATCTGCAAGTCGGGTTGCTTCTGAATCGCTAGCAAGATTCGCAGTGCGTGTAGTTTTGCGGTTGCATCGTCTTTTGCATCCAAAGCCCCTGTAATATCCGGAGCCATGAGTTTGCTGACGAATTTAAGAAAGCCGGAGTCTGACAATTCTGTCGCCATTGCGTTCATGCGTTTATCACGCGACGTTTTGGTTTGGTTTACCATTGAGATGCATTCGTTCATGTATTCAATGTAGGCAGCTTCGTCATCGTTGAGATAGGCTTTGCCTATGCTCGTTCCCGCAACGAAGGCCGGTATCGGCAGTTGGTTTTTCTCTGATTCTGCAGCAGCCCGATGAAAATCTTGGAATGACTGAATTCCGACGGCACGCTCTACTTTCAATCCGTTGGTGAGGTTTGCGTTCAATTGAAATTGTTGCAGTTGTGTGTCGATTGCCTCTCGCATTGGTTCAGAGACTTCGCACGTTACCAGCGTTTGATGGAGCACTTTGCCAAGTTTTTCCAAGCCAACACATTCGATTAAAAATCCCAAAAGCGAGTTTTCCAGTTCAGTGAGTTTCAAGATGCGGTAGCCTGTCAGGCAGACGACGATTGCGGCATCGCCTTCTCCTCTCGATGCGAGCATGTTTGCCTTGTCTGCCAGCATCTCTATCGCTTGTCTTGATGTTTGCAAGTGTGCAGCACTCGCACCAAATCCTTGACTTCGTTGAATGTCAGGTCGAAATCTCTGGCGGTGAGACGCTTCTTCCAATAAGTCGAACAGTTCATTGTTCTCTGTGAAAAAATCTTCCTTCTGTTTTTGGGTGTCAGGCGATGCGGATTGTTGAACGGTTGAATCGCCGGAATTCAATGCGTTGCTTTTTGTTTTTAAGCTTCTAATTAATTCAGTGTATGCGTTGATTCTAGGCATTGCCTCAGAGAGCAGCACAAAGGCATTGTCCTTTTCGGAAACAGGTTCTGTTGCGTAATCCGTGTAATGGATTGGATCGCCAGCAGCGGAAATTTCGCTTCGCAGTTTCTTCAGCGTTCTGGCGGTTGAGTTCGCAAGCCAAAACGAACCTACGAGTCCACAAACGAATAGTAGCGTTAGTAAAGCCAAACTTCCCAATAAGAACTTTTTCACATGGTCACCTGATGTTGTTGACGAGTCGCTGCTGGATATTGTCTTCTTAAGGACCGAAATTTGGAACCGGAATGCCTGTTCGTTTGTTTGCTGTTTGCGAATTGCTCAAGAGGACAAAGCGTGTTCTGGCAATGAAAATGCGATGGATTGGACGGACATGGATACTTGGCCAAAGCTCGATCGCAATTGGGCGCATGATTGCGTGGGTTTTGAATCAGCATGGGATTAACGAGAATATTGCATTCGATATTCGGGTGTGAGGTGGCCGGGGGGGCAAACGGTCCCATTTTGAATCTGTCACTTTTGTGTCTGGCTGAGATCTGCATGATGGGCTGGGTTTTAAAGTCAGGAACGGAGTCAGGCGGGATCGCTGCACAGAATCTTTGGCAGTTGGCTGCGAGTATTATTCACGCCCTTTCGGGCCGTTATTCGTGTCTGTGAATTCGTCATCGCGACTTGGCTTCCCAGCCCCCCATGCTTGGACCTGTTGGATGAGATGGCTGTTGTTACTCGTTTCGGCGTTTTGGTCTTTCGACCACGTCGACCATTGAAAATCCAAAGAGTGAGTCCAAGTTGCGAATCATCGTTTTCGGTGCGCACCCTGACGATGCTGAGTACAAGGCGGGTGGACCCTTGGCCCGACGTCGTTCAGCCGAGTGAGCGAAGGGTGCAATAGCTCTTGGGGTGAGTTCGGGAGTACTTGGTATTCATGACGGTGAGCTGACGCCGGCGCTTGAGATTTGGCGAAAGATTATGCACTTACGTCCTCTGTGGGATGTGGACATCGTGATTTCGCATGGCCCATGGGACCAGCGTCCGAATCATCGTTATGTCGGTACTCTGGATCAAGACGCGGCTTAGATCGTGTTGGTGGCTTTCATTATGCCATTGGTGGCACTCCTGAAAAAGAATCCTGTCTTCTTGTGCTCCAGTGATGGGTTTCAGAAATCTTATCCGTTCGAGACAAGTATTGTGGTCCATGTTGATCCCGTTTTGACCGCAAGGTTGATGCGTTGACGGCACTGGTTTCGCAGACCTTTGAAGGTCTTGTTATGGGATGCCAAAAGCGAACAGATGCAGCCCCAACCGCCGCCCAGCCCGAGTTGCGTTCCCAGTGGTTGCGTGAAAAATGGGTAAAACGATAGTCAGGTGAGACAAAGTATTGTCAGGATCGATTGATTCGCTGTTATGGAGAGGAGCATGCGAACAAGGTGAAGTATGCGCAAGCCTTTGGAATCTGTAGGTATGGTCGGCAGCCTAACGATTCCGATATCCGGAAACTGTTTCCGTTCTTACCTGTGAAATGAGCGATTGAGTATGGATATCCACAACGTGCGATTCACTGCCTGTTTGCTTTGCCAGCGGGTAAAGATGGAGCCACGCATGCTGATTCAACCATTTTTCGAAATTCATCGCTTGGTGGTTTGATTCCGTTGCACTGTGTGAGCAACATGCCGATCATGTCTCTGGCTGGGTCCACCCAGACAAATGTGCCATCCGATCCTGAGTGTGAGAATGGGCCGCCTGGCTCACTCACCCTCCATCCCAATCCGTAGCCCGTCGCTGCGTAACAGTGCTCTCCCTGTGGGTTGGTCATTTCAGCAACCGAATCGCTACGCAGGATCTGGTGTTTCCCGTATTCCCCTTCATTGAGAAGCATCTGGCAAAAGAGTGCGAAATCCCAAGCACTCGAAATCATGCCACCTGACCCACGGCAGAAGGGCCAGTCTGGTGGGTCTCCGGGTGCCCAGCCGGATTTCCAGTTACCATCCGGTAGACGTTTCAATACGGTTGACATGCGATTTTGATCGGCATCTGGTTCGTGGTTGAAACTGTCGTGCATGCCTAACGGTGCATAGATGCGCTTTGATAAGTGCAGCTTGTAGGATCCTGTGAGTTCTTCAATGATGGCTGCCAAAGTGTTGTACCCGGCGTTGTTGTAAGAGTAGGTTTTTCCGACAGGTTTTTCGGGAGCGATCGTAGCAAAGCGATTCACTTCGACGCGAAGGTCGGGTGCTGTCTCTTATACACATCTC
>CAJXTM010000061.1 GCA_913061385.1 uncultured Rhodopirellula sp.
GAGATCAGCCTCGGTCTCGTGGGCTCGGAGATGTGTATAAGAGACAGGTACGCGAGCAGAACTGGCAGCTGTCATGATGATTTTCAGAAAACGGGGAAAGAGAACGTTTGAATCGGCTCCGTTAGAACACAGACCCGATAAGTTGTACATTGTGTCGCTGGACTAGAAACGATTTTTAACACATCACGGGCAAGCAGAAGATGAGCGAGAAAGTCGCACACCTCGTATTTGACGTCGAGAGCATTGCTGATGGAGATCTCATTTCGAAAGTACGGTATCCCGACCAGAATCTGAGTGATCGTGAAGCAGTCGCAACCTACCAAGATGAATTGATGGAACAGCGCGGGACGACCTTCATACCCCACACCTTCCAAATACCAATCGCTGTCGTGATCGCAAAGGTCGCGGCTAACCTGGAACTGCTCGATATCGTTTCACTTGACGAACCCGAATTTCGGCCTCATGTGATCACTGAAAATTTTTGGAGAGGATGGGAAGTTTATCGAACGCCCCAGTGGGTCACCTTCAATGGACGTTCTTTTGACATCCCGTTGATGGAACTTGCAGCATACCGATTTGGCATCTCATTGCCGGCATGGTTTAAATCTGATGGCTACAAATCACCCCGAAACCGGTTCAATTCAACAGCTCATCTCGACCTACAGGATGTACTGACCAATCATGGTGCAGCGCGGTGCAATGGTGGCTTGAATCTTGTCGCCCAATTGCTAGGAAAACCGGGCAAGATGGGACTCACCGGCGACAAAGTTCAGGAACAGTGGGATGCAGGGCATAAAATGGCTATCAGTGACTACTGCCGTTGTGATGTTCTTGACACCTATTTTGTCTTCCTTCGAACGCAGGTTTTGACAGGAAGAATCACGCTGCACGAAGAAATAAAGCTGGTCCAGGCGGCGAAACAGTGGATCGAACAACGCGCAGATTCTTGCGAAGCTTACGCTTCATATCTGGCGAGTTGGAGCAACTGGACTAATCCGTGGGAAGTCGCTGAATCTAAACCGCAGCCTGAATCTGAACCGCAGCCTGAATCTGAACCGCAGCCTGAATCTGAACCTGATAGTCAGGCCATGTGAAACGTCGTGTGAAACCGTAGCTAGGAATCGCAAATCCACCTTTACCTCATCAAGCCCGTCTAGCTACTGTCTGGGATGAAATCGAGCGCCATCACTGGATGCTTGTCAGTTTTATCTGCTCCAACATTCACCACTTTGAAATCATTTGATGGCTAGACACGGAAGTCTTTGCCCGGAAAGTCTGCTCACAAAGTCATCAGACATGGTGATGCGGTGGGAACGCGCCCCCACAGGTCTGCGATTCTTAGTCTTGACCATTTTGGTTTCGATGCTAGCAGTTAGTCAAGTTGTTTCAGGTGACCCTGCAATAAACCTGCAAACATCGCGGAATAGCACTCTTGATGTTACTCTGGATTTTAAATGGACAGCAGCGGAATCACAGTACTGTCACTTTCGACTTCGATTAGTTGATGAATCAGGCAACAGTGAATGCATGATTCATGAGCTTGAAAATCAATCAGACTCGGACGATACCGTTGCGGCATTTACCCTAAGCCAGAACGCAACTCAACTAGATTTTCAGCCTCGTGCTCAAGTCAAATCTGCTCGCTTTCGGCTACGTGTACAGGGAACTCCGAACACCCGAGTCGTCATTGAAGCTCTCGATGAACCACGCAATCCAGCAGGAATGCGAAGTTTGCAACCAGTGCGTGAAGTAAGCCTCACGGAACTGATAAAAAAAGAAACATCCAAATCCGAGACACCGGTTACCGCATTAAATGCAATCGGGCAACAAGCAAGCTGGTCACTACAGCGGGCCGAAGATGATGAAATACGACTGACCGGCCTACAAGCCGTTCCCGTGTACGAACCAGGAACAACACTGGAATTAGCTGCCGCAGTCAACTCTATGGCACGGCAAGCATCCTCAGTGCTGACCTTTCATTACTCCATCATTCAGGTCTCGACTCTGAATACGGTTGTACGCCACCGGAAGACAATAAGCATCGATGCCGCTGGTAATAGTGAGGCGATTCTTATTTCCGAAACGGTCCCGGAAGCGGCGGGAGTTTACGAGATACGCTGTCGTCTATCAAAAGAAGACGATCGTATTTGGGATCGATTGCGACGGCGGGAATCGTCTCTATTAAAAATTGGTCGCCCATTCTTTGTTGTGCCCAAATCGGGAACGACTCTCACACCGCCAACGAATACATGGCAGATAGCGGGAACCCTCAGGCCATCGGAATCTAATTGGTCGGTAGGTCAATGGTTACCCAAAACAACGACACGCTTCATTCCCAGCATCAATTCGCCGGAACCTGAGACGAAACTTGAACAAGGTCAGCACTCCGAAGAAACGGTATCACTACTGCGGACTAAAAATCTATTTCAGGCCAGTCTGCCGGTATTGAGTCCCGGAACACCGCACAAAGTCAAACTGCGATTGCCAGCGACTCAGAACGTTCGTCTTCAGATCGAAGCAGGTGGACTGCACGATCGCGATCAGCCCGCTACGAAGTTCATTCTGTCTGATACAAAAACCATTGATCTGGAAGAGCAGTGGCGAACATACACGTTCGTGCATTACCCCACCAAAGATGATCAGATCTGGCTGACAAATCTCGGCGACGACACCTTGCAGCTCGAATCCATCGAGGTTCAAGCTGGGCCACAGCATCTCGTTCCTCCCCACAAAGACGCGGATGAACTGACGCCATCGACCCAACATCGAAATACTATTCTAAATCTGGATAACGTTGAGTGGGTCGATTCCCTATCAAAAGATGTGCTGGAGAGACACGCCTTGGATGACTTTGATGCAAAGAGCGTCAAAGCTTTAAGACTTTGGGTAGCATTGAATCGCGTCTGCGATCTTGCTCGCGCCAATGGAATGAACGGGATCATGTTGCCCGCAAACTCCGGTGGAAAAACGCTCTTCCAGACACGGAGTCTGTTGCCGAGAACAGACTCGCAAGACTCCGAAAGCAACCGCTTAGCCACAACCATCAGATTGTTGGCGGACCGAGGCCTTGAGGCTCATGTCAGCCTTGATCCTGATTTCACGCTCCTGCCAGTGGAACAAGCCCTATTGCAACAACCTGCTCAGATCGAGCTGCTAACCCGAAACCAGCAGAACAGCCCGTTTCAGTACAACTTGCTGCATCCACTTGTGCAGGACAGCTTGCGGGAACTCATTGCAGACTTGATATTTCAATGTGGTCAGCCAGATCATTTCGCCGGAATCACGATCCACTGCGGGTCCGGAAGCCATCTGCAACCACTTCGCCAGATTTTCGATGACAACGGCACTCTGGCTGCATTCGCGCAATCGTTGAATGTGACCGTCGACCCCAAACAATTGCGTTCATGGTCGCGAGGAGAGGGTAGGGCCACTTATGAAACTTGGATATTGCAAGCGACTAACCGCAGTTACCGAGACCTGCAACGCATTGAGCCACTGACTGCACTGAATCTAAAAATGGATTCGATCGATAATCACTCGACACGAGTGATGTCTGTCGATGCAGATACCCAAGCCTTCAAGCCGGGAACCGAATTCCCAATCAGCATTGGGCGTTCGCATGGTTATACCGATCCGCCTCTGCTGGTTCGTAAGGCCCTGCGTGTTCCACTACAAAATGATGATGGCAACCTAGCCGATACAGTTTTCTTCAACACAAAGCTGCAACTCTCCGGCACGCCTCTCGTTCAGAATCAACCCATGATTCTCGAAGATACATGTCACCTCATCGATCGCCTCGATCCTGCCAATCTTGTAATCAAACTTCCACTCAATGGTCGCATTTTGCGTCCACAGCTCGACATCCTGCTGCACACACTTCAGAATTTTCCCCGAACAGGGGTACGATCTGTGAAGGTGGAAAGCAGCGCCCAAAATACGGTTTGCGTAAAAAGTGTACAGCACGATGGGTTCCTGTACCTTGCCTGTCTCTGCCTGACGCCATGGGCAAATGAAATTGACATCGAGACCAGTCAACCGATCGAATGGAAATCTGTTGGCCGTAATCCAGACGACAGCAAAATCGAACAACTCAGCCAGACTCGAGCGCGGATTCAAGTCTCAGAAGGACGAATGATTCTGCTTCAATCAAACCGGCCAGCTACCGAGATGGAAATTGCATCATGTAAAACCCGGCTCAGCGGTGGAACCACCGCGCTGGCAGACATCAAGCGAAAAGTCACATTAGTGGCCCAGCGGATCGGTATTCTGTTCGATTTCGAATCTTACGACGCCCTAAATAACGGAGGCTTCGAAAATTCCAGCAATTTAGGGCTGGTCGGCTGGTTACACGCGCAACATCCTGCAGGATGCGTCCGTGTCGATGACAAGCAGCCCCTAGAAGGTAAACATTCGATTTTGCTAACGACGGAAGCAAACACAACAGCAAGAACGTGGCTCGTCAGTGAGACCATCACTCCGCCAGCGTCGGGGCGACTCGCTGTCTCACTGGCCTGTCGAGCCGAGGCGGGCGAAAATGCGGGTACTCACCGATTGAGGGTCTCTCTTGAAGCTACCGAGAATGGAACACCTGTCCGCTATTCCAATGAATTTGAAATCCGCAGAAATGGGCAATGGGGGAACCGAGAAGTACGACTGGAGGCGCTGAACATTAATGCGGCCAACATGCACTCACTTCGCCTCACCATTGATAGTCTTTCAAGTGGGCGAGTCTGGATAGATGACATAAGGCTACACGATCAATTTCCCACTGCCAGTGAAAGAGACAAACTGCAGAGCGGAGCGTTTCTAGCCGTGCAAGGTCTACAAAAAAGCAACCTCGCTCCTGCGGGGCGTTTGTTACAAAATCGATGGGCTCAGCACTTGTTGAAACTTGATCCTTTGCAAAAAGATGAGCCAATAACAACTGAAGCGGAAGTGGAAAAGGAAGAGACCCCGGGAATCGCTGAACGGATCCGTGACTGGATCCCACGGCCATTACGTTTCTGAAAACCCTGTCGCCACATACGGAATTAGCCATGGTCCGATGGATCAAGCGAATTGGAATCACTGTTCTGGCGGTCCTTTTGCTGGCTTCACTCGTCAGTTGGTGGGTACTAAAGCAGACGAGGGTAATACCAGATTTCTACGTGCAGGCAACACAAACAAGCCCACCCGACACCGAAGCAGCCAGCCAGAAACTCGAGGCCAATGTTGCCAAGCTAGAACAGGATGTCGCCAAAATAGGCTCTTGGGAAGCGATCTTCAGTGAAGGCGACATCAATGCATGGCTGATCGAACAACTGCCGTTGAAATTTAAACAACTACAAACTGCTGGTGCAAAAGATCCGAGGATCAGCATTCTGCAGAACCATCTATTGGCTGCAACTCACTACACGGATGCACGAATCGACACGGTCATTTCCTGCCAACTGCATGTGGAACTCACTGAGGAACCCAACCTGCTAGCTGTCCATATCAGTAAGCTGAAGGCCGGAGCTGTTTCTCTGCCAATCACCCAATTCATGGACAGCCTCAGAGCAGAGGCTGCCAAGGGCGGTCTTGAAATTCGCTGGGATCGCACAGAATCTGGGCATACGGCCCTTGTCCACATCCCGAAGGAACATCTCGGGTACGCTCACAGTCCGGTCATCATTGAATCAATCCGGATGATCGAGGGAGCCATTATTCTGTCCGGCTATACCGGCTCGAAAACGCAAAATGGTTACGAACCCCGAAGCCCCGTTTATCAGTTCGTCACCCATCAGCCTATCGAAAACCGTAAGGCACAAACAGGATCCGATTTGGAATCCTTGCCTGCGGGTCGTTGACTGATTTCGATTCGCGCATATCGAACACCAGAATCCGTCTGCCAACGAAGCACAGCTTTGAAGGTCACATCGGGCAACACACTTGCTACCTGAGTGAATTCTCCCGCGAGAATTCTAAGCACGCTACCTCGGCCCCCACCGAGATCACCTTCCCGATCGAGATAGACCAATCGGTGATCAGCCAATTTGAAGCAGCCCGTATCGAAAGAATTTTCGAACTGGGTTCTCAAATCAGTCGACCACGTTGATAACGCCTCACCAGCCTCAAACATCCAATCCAGGTGCGACTCTGTTGTCCGCTCGAACTGTGGACCAACATCATGCTTCAGGACCACGAATCGCTTTACAAAACTATCCGCCATCGCATTGGGGTTGCCCCGTGTTTCTACCAATCCCTGATCCAAACCATCTGAATCACGTGACATTGAACCACTCGTTTGTCTGATAGTACATCAAGGCTTTTTTTTCACCAATTGATACTGCCGCCGAAGATCTTCATCCATCGTCGTTTGTGTAAGCAAGACAAACCTTGCACGGCGATATGCTTCTTCCTGATCCCCAATTCGTTGCAACAAACGAACAGCTGCTAATTTTGCTTCGTGCCACGAACGTGTACCTTGCGGCAAGCCAGCTGCTAATTCGTCCCACAACGCTACTCCAGCCCGTTGTGCCTTTGTATCATCTGTTGATCCCAGCATGGCTGCAGCCTGCTGGACTGCCTTTCTAGGATCCTTCGAGTTTTCCATGACCTCCTTAAGCAACTCAGTCGCTTTAGCAGAGTCAGACTGCCACAACCAGCGTTGCGCTGAATTCATGGACACCGGTGCAACCCCCAGCCACTTGGCGAGGGCTTTCACTACTTTCTGACGTAACGCGGGATTATCGCGAGCATCCAGCATTAGTCGTCGCTCCACTTGGTCCAGCAATTCAGCGGGTGGTGATTCTGCTGGCGATTCCCCACTCAGTCGGAAAGCGATGAATGAGTCAATGAACGAATCCACAGGCCGGGTATCCGGCCCGCGGGATTTCAACTCACCAATTCCTGATTGATCCAGATGCAGGGCGGATATGAGGCGATAGTGGGAACGCATCACGTCATTGCTACCAAGTTTGCTCATCGCCGCTTGAAACCCAGTCGTCGCTTCTTGCCAGCTCGCCGTTTCATCTCGGACCGCATTGTCACCGACTTTTTCCCAACCAGCTTCGACAGCACTCTTTTCCAAAACCAAAATCCATGCATCGGCGATGGCTTGCGCAAGTTCGTTATCGATGCTTTCTAGCTTAACAATGGATAGAACTTTCGCGGCCTCAAGATACCGTGCCTGTGATTTGAGTATGTTCCCCAGCCAGCTGCGAATGGATGCCGCAGCCGAGCTGTCAGGCCATCGCTGCAAGTTCACCCTCAGCGCGGCCTCAAGACGCTTAACTGTTGCGGGGTCTGACAGATCAAGTCTTGCAATCAGAATGGCGGCCTGCAGATGAGTTGCAGGTGATTTTTCGGCAGTGGGCTTCGCCAGTGGAATGTCCTGCATCAACTGAATTGCATCATTAGTTCGCTTAGCTGCCAAAAGAGCGGCAGCAGCTTCTGCCACACGGCTCATGGCCCGATCAGGATCTGATTCCGCAGCTGCGGCTGCAGCCAACAGATCACCGGCACGGCTGGGATCGCCACGGCGTAACCAATCTTGCCCCTGTGCTGCGACCAGCGAGGGATCAATGGTGGACTTAGACTGTCCCGTGGATTCTAAATGCGAAAGTGAAACTGCATCAGCACGCCGTCTTGCATATGCTCCTCCACGACTTTGAATCGCATCCAACCAGTCACCAACCCTGCGTCCTGCGTTGGCGACCAGCAGAAATTCAAGCCTCGCCAAGTCCATCTCCATAGCGTTGGGCGCAACTTCTGGCACATCACCAAAAAAGTCCGCGAGCAGTTTTCCTGCTTTTTCCAGCTGGCCTTGAGCGATACGTAAACGCACCCTGAGAGCCTGTAATTTGGAAGGCACTGAATCTGTGAACTGCGGCGTCATCTGATTCAATAAAGCATCACACCGTTCAAACTGGGCTGCCCGAAAAACCGCTTCCACACGCAAACGCTCGATCTCTTTTCTCGCTGTTGTTCCAGCCGGCAAGCGTGTAATCGCATCGTCAGCCACCTGCTCTGCCTTCGTAGCCGCCGCGATACAGTCTGCGCTACCTTGAGGAAACAAGTCGGTTTGAACCAATGCCAGTGAAACTGCATCAATTTGCAACTGCTGCCCGAGACGACGTAAATCAGCAATCAAACCGCGGCTTGCCGCTGTTCGGTGAGATTCTAATGCCGAACGTTTATCTTGAATCTCTTCAGCCAAACTCGAGACATGGTCCATTGCTGTCAGCAACCGCCTCATGGCTAGCTCCTGTACTTGTTCGTTGCGTGGAGACACAGCGGCACGAAGAACACTGTAAAGGGCTGCCGATTTTTCGCTGCTCAATAACTGGGACTTGAGAAACAGCAAACGCGGATGATCTGGGTAAGACCGCAACAGATCACTGACTGGACGTTGCACCTGAGTCAAATCTTGTTTGCTAAATGTATCGCGTCCCATCTGACGAGCCGTCAGCACTTTTGACTCTCTGATTTTCCACTTTGCAGCGACATCACTTCGACGCACAGACTCAACCGACCGCAACTTGCAAAGGTCCAAGGCGTCATCAAAGCGCCCACGATCCAACAGAGCCTGAATCAGATCCTCATCACGATCATGAGTCATCCGACCAACATTTTTAATTGCTGGCCCAGCAGCAAAACCTCGCAATCTCGCCCCATCAATCAACACAAAGGAAGCGACCACTGAAAGAATCAACCTGGCTTGTGTGGAACAAAACATGCTTACTCCGGCTTAGCGGCGAAAAGCACACGATCTACGCCAGCAGAGCGTGCAGCATCGTAAGCCTGCACAGCAAAAGCCATGGTGACTTTTTCATCCGGATCAACAATCACCGGTGGTTGCACACCCAGCGAAGTGATCTCAGCCAAGCGATCTTTGAGTTCACTCATGCGATCAATGTTTTGGCCATTCAACATGATCTGGGTTCCTTCCACCTGCCACAACAGCCGGATGATGATCTCGTCAAATTTCTCGACTGGTGGCGTATCACTTGAGGCCTCCGCAGCCCCCATTGGTAACTCTGCCAGCGAACCGGGCAGATCAAACTCCGGCAATTCAAAGCTGCTGGTCCACACAAAGAAGACAAGCAGCAGAAATACAACGTCAATCATCGGGGTCATTTTCAATTCCAATGAATCATCATTGGAAGTTTTCGGCAGCTTCACAATCCGGCCTCCTCACGGACAGCGATCGCAGCATCACTGATCCCTGCCAAAGCTGCTTCACGCAGCAGCGGCTCAATTTCCTGATACTGCACTGTGCCGTCGGTCCGAATCCGGATCGCCGCATCTGAACCCTGGCTGGCTTTGAGATCAGACAAAATTGCACGCACGCTGCCCAAATCGACGACATCCCCGGAAACCAACCATCGCGATCGCTGATCAACACTGATCGTCAGTGGGGCCTTGTCAGGATCAACCGGATCAAAAGTCGAGGCAACCGGCAATTCCAGCGGTAAACGATTCTCTTGTCGTGCCAGGTGACTGGAGACAAGAAAAAAAATGATCAATAGAAATACGACATCGATCATCGGTGTCATGTTGGCGCCGACACTGCGGCGATTTCCTTGATTAGGGATTTGCATCGCTACATGGTACCTCACGTCCCGGTCACAATCCGATACCCTGTTATTCCTGAATTCTGATTTGACGGCGAGTCGGTACAACTGGAACATGCTTTGATGGGCGAAAACACAACCTTCCTCAAGAACTTTCTCCGAAACCCCGGACAAGTGGGTGCTATTGCGCCCAGCAGTCACCGCTTGGTTCGCATGATGGTCGACTGGTTTGACTGGGACCAAATCCGCAATGTGGTTGAATTTGGGCCGGGAACGGGTGTATTCACACAAGCCATCAGCGAACGCCTCCACCCCGAAAGTACGTTTTTTGCGGTCGAAAAATCCGCTGAAATGGCCGAGTTGACTAGAAAACGCTGCCCCGATGTCACAGTCTACAACGATAGCGTGACCAATATTTCCCAGCTCTGCCAACAAGAATCCATTGGAAAAATTGATGCTGTGATTTGTGGTCTGCCGTGGGCATCGTTTCCGGAGTCGCTTCAAACAGAAATCATCGAATCCATGCTTGGTGTATTGGCACCCGAGGCTCAATTTGCCACCTTTGCCTACTGGCAGGGAGTTGTTTTGCCCGCCGGTGCCCGTTTTAACCGACGCTTGCAAAATACATTCGCAAGCGTGGAACGAAGTCCCAGCGTATGGCTTAATCTGCCTCCAGCGTTCGTCTATCGGTGCACCAAACCTGTCTTACCAAGTCAAGCAAACTGAAGTCACTGTTACAGCGCCCGAAACCGCTGGCGATACTTTAACGGCGTAAGCCCTGTCGAAGCTTTGAAATGCCGCGTCAGATGGCTCCTGTCTCTTATACACATCTGACGCTG
>CAJXTM010000062.1 GCA_913061385.1 uncultured Rhodopirellula sp.
GATGTGTATAAGAGACAGCCCAGAACGTGTGGCTGGACAATCATCGCCGCAGTCGCAGCACCACCTGCCTTCAGGAAATGACGTCGCGAGGTACCCTCACTCTGAGGCACTGGTTCTGCAGGAAGTGCTTGGCTTGTTTTTGATCTCATCAGTCTGGCTCTAAATTCGCTGCACGGCAGATTGGAAAAACTTCGGGCCACCCTCGTCAAAAGTCTTCGAGTTGCTACTGTAGGGTAATTGGAAACAGTCTGTCCCCAACCTCGCGATGGAGCCCTCCGGCGTGACCGCCCCTATTCTATTTGAATCGCACTCCCACACACCACTGTGCAAGCACGCATACGGGGAACCGACTGAATATGCAGCAATCGCCGAAAAACGAGGCCTTTTGGGTCTGATGGTCACCTGCCACAACCCCATGCCGGATGGCTTCTCTGCGGCCGTGAGAATGGCAGAGGACGAGTTTGATGCCTACGTCGACCTCGTTGCAAAGACACGAGATGAATGGCAAGGACGAGTCGATGTGCGACTAGGTTTGGAAGCCGATTATTTTGAAGGCTACGAAAACTACCTCGAAAAACAACTCTCATCGGCTGAGTTTCATTTTGTACTTGGCTCAGTGCATCCACAAATACCCGAGTTCCGCGAAAAGTACTGGAGCAATGATTTACGAGAGGTGCAAAGAACCTACTTTCGCCTGCTCGCAAAATCAGCGGAAACCGGACTATTCGACTCCATTGCCCACCCAGATTTGATCAAAAACTTCACATCCGAAGCGTGGGATGCAGATCAAATGCTGGATGACATACGACCTGCGCTCGATCGAATTGCAGCGACGGGTGTCGCCATGGAACTTAATACTTCCGGGGTCAACAAAACCATTTCCGAGATGAATCCGTTCCCAGCCATGCTAGCGGAGATGAGGCTACGTAACATTCCAATCACGCTCGGAGCCGACGCACACGTTGCTGAGCGAGTTTCGAACGGCTACGAAAACGCGATGCGGCTGTTGCAGCAATGTGGTTACCGCCACGTGAACTTTTTCCTGAATCGTGAACGACAGGAGATCGCGATCCAAGATGCAATGAACAGCCTAAAACCATTGCCGAATCCAATCGAAACCGCACCGCAAAGCTAGCTGCTCTCAGCACCCTTCGGTTTGCTTGCATTTCTCTTTCGCCAGGTTAGTGCGAAAAACTTTGGTTCGATAATCAGCTCCAGCCCAAGCGTGGGCTATACTCACGTCGCAGCCCCCCGAGTTGGGTTCTCGCCTACGCTCGCGCGACGTCCAAAGACATTGCGTTGAACGCCAAGCGTGAACGAACGAGTCGTCACTAGCTGGCGAGCTCATCTTTCCATACAAGCAACGGAACATGGGGCAGTAAAGATGAAAAGCGATCGACGCAAGAGACTTGAATCAGTGATCAAAACGCTGATGGTTTTGAACGATTTTTCTACATCAGATGCCAAGACACGATGTTCGGAGGCATCACCAGGGTACATCACCCGAACGATACATCAACTCGCAGACGACGGGCTTTTGCGTCGAGTATTGAAACAGAAGCGGGTACTTTACCGATGGTCAAACGCTGCACAAAGAGATTCTTTGGTGCTTCGATGGATTGATAGAAAAGTAGATGGCCTGCAAATCAAACACAGCCCCGCAGAAGAACGCCCGCGGGAAAGATTGCTGCGAAACGGACCCTCCGAACTCTCCAACGCAGACCTGTTAGCCATCCTGATCCATGCGGGAGTTGCCGGGGAATCTGCAGTTGCCGGTGGGCAACGAATCGCGAACCGATTTACATCGCGATTACCCGAACTGAGTCACTGCAGCCTAACTGAACTCAAATCAATCAGCCCTGCAGCAACAGGAAACAATTACGCCAAAATCATGGCCGGCATTGAACTAGGGCGTCGCGTTGCCCGAGTCGAGCGAATACCCAAAATACGACAGCGATCAATCAACAGCACACGTGCGGCAATCGATTACTGCAGTGAGCAATTCTCTCGCTTGGCTTATGAAGCGGTTCAAGAAGAATTCCACCTTGTCACGTTGGACACCAAGCACAAGCCAATCAACCGACACCAAATTACCGTTGGCACGCTTGACGCCAGCCTTGTTCATCCTCGCGAGGTTTTTCGTGCCGCGATTCGTGACGCCGCCTCTGCAGTAATCCTTGTCCACAATCACCCCAGCGGTGACCCGTCACCCAGTCACGAGGACATCATGGTTACGCAACAATTAACAGAAGCAGGAAAGATATTGGGAATTGCAGTCTTGGATCATATTGTGGTTGCCTCTGAACACAGCATTAGTATTCGAGAAACAAGTTTGCACCAGGCAAACTTTGAGGACAACGCCGCGTTGCAACTTGTCGAGGCGCAGTAATCTGCCAGGCCGAGTAAGTCGCTATCGATTCCCCGCTTTAAGCCAACCAATCCCCCCGAGTGCACGAGCTGCACTAGGTTGGTACGAAGATGAATGCACGTCATACAAATCATTCACCCAAAAACTTGCCTTCAGACGGATCATTCCCCAGGAAGATGACCGTGCCTAATGCAATGCTAAAGCCTCCACACCATGTATCCACGAGAAACTCAATTTCAGCCGACAAAGAAATCTTGTGACCGAATCTTCGCCGCGCAATCGCGATCGAACTGGTGAGTACCAATTACCAATGTAAGGAGGGATAAAACCAACCAGAGTAGCTCAATCACAATCAAATCAGCCCCATCTTTCGCTGAACGTATCAACCAACGTCAGAGGCACACAGAAAACACCTTCAGCAACATTGGATAGAGCAACAGTCTTTCTGTAAATTCGTCATTGCCATGAACGATAATGAAACTGATCCGCATAAATGCGTGCGCAAGTGGGAATTCATAATGGACGTTTCATTCTGCTACTTGTAACTCAGCAGCATATTTTGGCACGATCGTGTCACCATCCTACCCATGATCCTGCTACGCTAAACAGCCGCAATCAAGCCTGCAGGAAGCACCGCACCGTTTTGGGAAAAAGTTCATGCGTCACCTCTTCGTCTACTTCAACGTGTGTGCAATCCCTGTTTTAGCGGTAAGTCAATACTACTATCCGCCTGCGGGTTGGACGTGGCTGCTCCTAGCCCCAATTTTGATTCTGGGGTGGTACGACATGCTGCAGACACACCATACGATCCTGCGCAACTTTCCCGTCTTAGGACATTTTCGATTCCTGTTCGAGATGATACGTCCCGAGATTTATCAGTACTTTGTTGAAAGTGATACGGACGGGGTTCCCTTCGATCGCGATACGCGTTCGCTCGTGTATCAACGCGCCAAGAATGTACGCGACACTGTTCCTTTCGGGACAAAAGAAGATGTTTACGAAGTGGGATACGAGTGGGTCAATCATTCAATGGCCCCAGTTCACAATGCCCCAGAAGACATGCGAGTCACCATTGGGGGTCCAGATTGCACACAACCCTACTCAGCCAGTCTGCTCAACATTTCAGCCATGAGCTACGGGGCCCTCAGTAAAAATGCAATTCTGGCATTGAGCGAGGGCGCCAAGCTTGGCAATTTCGCGCATAACACCGGCGAGGGTGGCATCAGCCCGTACCACACCGAAGGCGGCGCCGATTTAATTTGGCAAATCGGGACGGGCTACTTTGGATGCCGCACTGATGACGGCAACTTTTCTGAGGAGCTGTTCGAAGCCAAAGCCAATCTTGAACAGGTCAAGATGATCGAGCTCAAGTTATCACAGGGAGCAAAACCGGGACATGGTGGAATTCTGCCGGCCGCTAAATTGACCGCAGAAATCGCTTCCATTCGGCACGTACCGATGGGAGCGGATGTCAACTCACCTCCAGGACACCGCGTCTTTGACACGCCACGTGGACTACTAGAATTCATTGCCCGCCTGAGGACACTCAGTAGCGGAAAACCTGTAGGGTTCAAACTGTGTATCGGCAAACGCCGCGAATTTCTATCTGTCTGTAAAGCCATGGTTGAAACGGGAATCACGCCTGACTTCATCGTCGTCGATGGTGGTGAGGGTGGCACTGGTGCTGCACCCTTGGAGTTTTCGAACCACATCGGCGCACCGCTCGTTGAAGGCTTGATTTTTGTTCACAACGCGTTGATCGGATATGGCCTACGTGACCGAGTCAGTGTCGTCGCGAGTGGCAAAGTCACCTCCGGATTTGACCTCATGAAACGATTGGCTTTGGGAGCCGACGCCTGCTACTCAGCACGCGGCATGATGCTGGCACTGGGCTGCATTCAGGCGCTCAAGTGCAACAGCAATCACTGCCCCGTCGGCGTCGCCACCACCAATCCAGCCTTAATGAAGGGCCTTATCCCAAGCCATAAGCGGGCACGCGTTGCAAACTTCCATCACGAAACAATCCAAAGCTTGTCCGAAATGCTCGGTGCGGTTGGGCTGAGGAGCCCGGAACAGCTACGACCGTGGCACGTGCTGCATCGCACCACTCCAACCGAAACCAAACACTACGGCGAACTGTACGACTTCCTCGACCCCGGCGAGTTACTCAAAGAACCGCTTCCGATTGACTATCGCCGCGCGTGCCATGCCGCTTCTCCCGATACGTTCGCGCACGTTGAAAATGCACTCGCTGAAGGTGACACGGAAAACTAGACCTGTGACTGTCCACTCCCGCTCGATGTACCCAAATTGCAGCAGAATTAACCTGGAACACCATGCCATCACTGACACAGTCAAGTCATGCATTTGGAGCTTGAAACAACTCAGATTCTGGCAATTCGCGTTCAACCTCGGCCAGCCGATACCCAAAACCAGATCCGCTGATTGAGGAAAGGTCCAGCATCCCGTTGCACCGCCGGTAAATCCCTGGATGTACCTTTTCTTCCGCGATCGAAGCAGCAGGATAAAACTGCATTCCATTCGATTCCACCCCCATGATGGTCCCCGCATGTGCTGCCAACCGGACGTGCGGAATCTGAGCCAGCATCGGATTGGTTAAATCCTGGACCATCAATGGCATCCCATGGGCCTTTGCCCAACATAAACTCAAAAGCGCCCCGGTCTGAGTCTTGCATGTTTTTAAAGCAACCCCGGACCAACCGAGTTTGCGTCCCAATCGGACAAATTTCCAATCGTGCGCACTTTCGTCCAGAAACAGTGGTTTGCGTTCTGACACACTGAATACATCGATCTGGTTATCTTCGAGATCGTATGGAAAAGGCTGTTCAACGTACAAAATCTTCTCAAAGATGTCGGGCCGCTCAACCTTCAACCGATCCAGTATTTCGTTCACGTACTGGGGATCAGTAACAGTGCAATTGAAATCAGCAGACAGGGAAGCCACCCCGAGATCATTACCCATGTTGCCAATACGTATCAAACGCTCGTAATCCCAAGCAGCATCTGTTCCGCGGAGTTTGATTTTCAAGCAAGTCAATCCATCACGCTCTATCCATTCACGCAGGGTGACAGGATAACCGTCGTTCGGTTCATCACCGCTGCAGTCTGATGCTTCCAATGGATCGAGGCCACCAACCAAATGCCAAACTGGTAGATAATCAGGAGCAACATCAACAAGAAAATCAGAGGGATACTTTCCGGTAAAGTCGACTCCATCCTGCTCGGCGGTCAAATAGTGGGCCAGGTCATGTGACATGAACGATTCATTGTACGTCTCGTAAACATCAACATCATGAAATACTCCGTACGCATCATGCGTTGCCAAATCAAAGGCACTAACAGAAATGAGCGCAGCCAAATGAGGCAACGGTTCGTCACGGTCTGCATTGAATTCGGCCAATAAATCGGGCAAGACGTTTTCAATGAATGCATGTCCAATCTCAATGGGGTGTCCGCTGGTATCTGCAGCAACCCATGCCTCAGCCAAGGTTCGACAGAACTCAATCATCGCATCGAACCGCTGCTGATACGTCAATGTTTTACTTGGCCATGCCCAGGTTACCGACAGCGGAGTTTCGCCCCATCCCTTCGCTACGCGGCCCGTCTTCCCGGTAACGGTTACGGCAGCACGAATACAGGTGACCGACGAGACTGATTCAGCACCGAACTTCAGTGGCATTCGCATTTCTACCGGCAAGTAGGTAACTGACACCGAAGCGATATGCACATTATTTTTGTTTGAAGCCATCAGCCTGACATTCCGTAAATCTATTTTCACAATTTAAAACGAAGACAAGGTTGGCTGCTAACCAGCTTGCTTCAAGTACCCAACCAGCTCTTTAAGATTGCGGGGATTCTGCCCCAAATCACCTTTCCCAACCCGTGACTGACTCTGAGCCTGTACCCGAGTCAAATCACCCTCCGTTCGCAAGACAACAACGATGTCATCCGTGAATCGCATGATTGGGGTGGTGCGGGTCAATTTCAATTCCACTCCCTCACTGATGTCCGCTTGACTGACGAACTGCCAACGCCCTTGCTGCTGAACCCACGCAGTGATTCGGTCCGCGACTTCTGCTGGTGTTCCAGTCACCATGGGTGGCCGCAACTGCTCATCCGGGGCGTCAGCCACTAGCCTCGCTTGATTGGTAGTCAGATCGCGTTTCCAATTATCAATTCGCGAAAACACACTTAGCAAGATAAAAACCGTGATTGTAAGACTGATATAAATCATTGGTCGCTTAGACCGCTTGGTGCTCGACGTTTCCAACTTGCTAATCCCTTCCAAAAAATCTGATTACCCAATCAACTCGATGGGAGCAGCCAATAACATTGGACGGCCCATACCTGCTCAGACCTCAAAGCGGCCGCCGGAACACGACACCACCTCACGACACCACGAATAGCTCGGCTGCACATGCTGTGCACGACTGCCACTCGAGATGCGGTTGCCCTGTTGCGTCACGTTTCCCGAAGCAACGCACCCTTTAAATTCGCTCATTATCTTGTTCGCGGACGCGTACTTTTGCTACCCCGGACAAATTCACGACCTTGGTGGTTGCTGCCTGAACAAGTAAGCAAGCCCCGGCTAGTCGGCCGAAATCATAACAATATTGGTCAAAACGAAGTAAGTCGCGGGTGGGTGTCCACACGAAGGCTTTCCTATCACATCGGCAACTCCGTGGTCCCGCGCGGGAGCCTTTTGTCCAAACCAAGTACAAAAATGGCTCCCTGATCAGCATCGGATCGTACGCGTTTATTTCCGCCCGCATTGTTCCGCCCGCCTTGCTCTTCTTTTTGACTGACAGAAAAAAGATCCGTCCGTGATCAGCACCGAGCGTCCAAAAAGGTTAAAACTAGGGGAAGTCATGAGTACCGAATTCACAACGGATTTGGTTAGTCTATCCGGTCCCCAACGCCTCACTGCCGAATGATAAAATTGTGCAGGCTAAATTTTGGACCATCCGCATGAACCCCACCGAGCCGCCCGTCACTCGACAGAGCGAATCCATGAACCGCACAGGCGAGTCCAGGAGACACACTGAATGATGATTCGAATGCGCATCGCATACGCCAACCGCGATCTGTTTTTTTGCATCACCCTGATGACATTCACTGTCCCGCTCTTTGCGGTTCCGGTCTGTGGGCAGAGCGAAAAAGCGATGCCGATCGATTTCAAAACCGAAATCGAACCAATCCTGCTGACTAACTGTATCGATTGCCACGGACCTGATGAGCAGGAAAGCGAGCTCCGTATCGACCGCCTCTCAAGTCTGCTTGGTGGTGGCAATTCAGGCGAACCAGCCATCGTGCCGGGAAAACCGCAATCCAGTTATCTGTTGAAACTGATACGGCACGAGGAACAGGGCCTTGAGATGCCACCTGATGGCCGTTTGACCCAAGAAGAAATCAATCGGATTGAAACTTGGATTGCGCAGGGTGCGGCCACCCCGGAGTCTTACGGGCCTGAAAAGGCGACGACTGAATTGAAGCATTGGTCCTTCTTGCCAATTCGTTCATCCAAGGAAGCGACGATCGACAGCCTGATCAGCAACACACTTGCAAAGAACGGGTTAACACTCTCGTCCAAAGCAAAACGGCGTACACTGATCCGCCGTCTCTACTTGGTCATGCTTGGATTCCCACCAAATCCCCAACAAGTTCAAACTTTCGTCAATGACACTCGCGAGACTGCTTGGCCTGACTTGGTTGAACAGGTGCTTTCCAGCCCGCATTATGGTGAGCGTTGGGGAAGCTACTGGCTGGATCTTGTCCGCTTTGGAGAGACACACGGATTTGAGATGAACCGTGAACGTCCCAATGCTTGGCAGTATCGCGACTGGGTTATCGATTCACTCAACGACGACAAGCCATATAACCAATTTGTACGAGAGCAAATTGCCGGTGATGCATTAGAAGCACATGTGGCCACCAGTTTCCTCGTTGCCGGCCCGAATGATCAGGTAAAAGGGCAGGACCCAAAACTGCGTCTTCAGCAGCGCATGAATGAGTTAGATGACATGATCAACACAACGGGCACCGCCTTCCTTGGGCTCACCACCGGTTGTGCCCGCTGCCACAACCACAAGTTCGACCCGATCAGCCAGCGTGATTATTACGCCATGCAGGCCGTCTTTGCGGGTGTCCAGCACAGCGAACGAACGATTCCCATCTCAGCAGAAACCCTTGCTCAAATAGCGGAACTGGAGCGGGAAACTGCGGAATTGACTACGAAGCTAAAACCTTTCCACGCGGTTTCGACAGAAGCTGGACTTCTTCTCGAGGAACCAGTTGAGGGAACCCATACCAAAGGCTCAGCCTCGACAAAACCAGGGAAAACAAAACACCAGTTCGGCGGCACGACCTATCATTATTGGAAAAACATACCTAACCAGCCTTCGGTTACGTATCGCCCACGAGCCAAGGGTTCCTATCGGATTTGGTTGAGTTGGGGAGCGGGACATCCGAATCACAGCACCGATGCCCAATACGTCCTCATTTCCGGCGACGAGACTCATTCCCTCGCAACGGTGAATCAACAACTTGGGGTTGGTGAATCGGGCCCCGTGAAGAACAAGACCGCCTGGAGTGGCTTTCTTGATGCCGGCGTCCACACCCTCAAACCGACCGATGTCATCTCATTGATCGGCGGGCAGACTGGACCGTTCGTGATCGCAGACGCCATTTTCCTGCAACCAATCGCAACGAGTTCCCCGCAACCGCAACACGCCAAGCGACCTGCTCAGCGCGTTGCTGTGAACGCAAAATTGAACGAGGAATATTTCCCTGCACGCATGGCTCGGTTCGTCCGCTTTACCATTGAAAAGACCACTAGTGGTGAAGGCTGCATTGATGAGCTTGAAATATTCTCAGACAACAAAAACATCGCACTGGCAAGTCTCGGCGCCAAAGTAACGTCGTCGGGTGATTTTATTCACCCACTTCACAACCTACCCCAGATCAACGATGGCGAGTACGGAAATCCTCGTAGCTGGATTGCCAAATCAGAACAGGGCGGGTGGGTACAAATTGAACTGCCAGAACCAACGCTGATCAACCACATCCGATGGGGACGTGACCGAACGGGGAAAATAATCGACCGTTTACCAATTGGCTATCGGATTGAAGCCGCTACCGAGCAAGGAAAATGGCACCTCATAGCGAATTCCGCGGATCGCTCGGAACGCAATTCGACGGGAGCAACCGACCCCAGTCGCTATGAGTTTGCAGGACTCACAGCAAGCCAATTCAAACAAGGAAAAGAATGGCTTTCCAAACTCACCGAAATCAAGACACGTCTTTCCGCTCTCAATCAAACAGACCGCGTCTACGCGGGCAGCTTCACGCAACCCGGTCCAACACATCGACTCTACCGCGGCGAGGCAGACGCCAAACGTGAACAAATCGCCGCAGATGCAATCGAAGTTTTCACCAACCTTGGATTATCCAACGACACCCCCGAGCAAGAACGGCGGCTCTCACTTGCAAACTGGATAGGGGCCGACGACAACCCGCTAACGCCACGCGTAATCGCAAATCGGATTTGGCAATTTCAGTTTGGGGCGGGCATCGTCGATACTCCAAGTGATTTCGGACGCAACGGCACACCTCCCACACACCCCGAACTGCTCGATTTCCTCGCTCATCAATTGATCAGCCATGGATGGTCACTCAAACACCTGCACAGATTGATCTTGCATTCGCAGACGTGGCAGCAAAGTGATGAGCCCAACGCAGAGTCGTTGAGCATCGATGCCGGATCAAGATTGCTCTGGCGTTTTCCTCCCCGCAGGCTTGAAGCCGAAGCTCTTCGCGATTCAATCCTCGCTGTCACAGGTGCATTGAACCTCGAATCGGCTGGTGGGCCCGGATTCAACCC
>CAJXTM010000063.1 GCA_913061385.1 uncultured Rhodopirellula sp.
ACGAGATCAGCCTCGGTCTCGTGGGCTCGGAGATGTGTATAAGAGACAGACCACGGTCTTTCCAAAACAGATCTGCATTGATTGGATTTTTTGGGCCATTGGTCTTGGCATCAAGGCCGTTTCCAAAATCAAGAATGGTGGGAGTAATGTCGATATGGCTGATGAGAGACTCTGACTCGATGCCCCGTTTTTCTTGGTAGGGATCGCGGACCACCATTGGGACTCGCAGACCACCTTCGTAGACGGTTGTCTTGCCACCCGCGAACGCCATCCCGTGGTCACTTGTGAAAACAATCATCGTCTTGTCGTAAAGATCTGCTTCCTTGAGAATCTGTACCAGCTTGGCAACACCTTGGTCGATGCGGGAGCATGATTGATAATACTGGGCGAGTTCTTCACGTGTTTCTGCAGTGTCTGGAAGAAAGGCCGGGATCGCGACTTCAGCGGGATCATAAAAGACTTCTTCGACACCTGCATGGGATTTATCATTCGGTTTGTTACCAAATAGATCTGGTTTGAGTTTCAGCTCCGATGTTTGGTCTTTGCCACCCCCGCGATGTGGGTCTGAGGTTGCGAAGTAGAGAAAGAAAGGTCGATCGTCGTCACGGTTGGTGATGAATTCCCGGCTCGATTCGGCCATCTGCACGGCATTTCGGCCATTACCTTTGAGACTGGTTTCGAAATGGTAAACCGTTTCCGGTGCTACATGATATTTGCCAATTTGCCCTGTTCGATAACCGGCTCGCGTCATCACTCGGGGCAACGATAGTTTGACCACATTGTGAAAAGATGAGAATTTGTGGAAGTGGTGCTGGTGACCGAATTGACCATTTCGATGATTGTGCAGGCCACTCATCACGACACTTCGGCTCGCGCTGCAAGAAGCGGTGGTTGCAAACGCATTCCGGAAAATGACACCGTCGCGGGCAACGGCATCAATTGCAGGTGTTTTTGCGATGGGATCTCCATAGCAACCCAGAGTTGGGCTTTCATCATCTGTGATGATGAAAAGTACATTCCGCTCTGCAGCAATCAGTGATGGATGAACAAGGCACAGCACTGCACAAATAGTGAGCAGTGAGAAAGTAAAACGGTGAGACATGGTGTGCAGCAGCATGATTGTTCCGGGGTGTTAGACTATAGATTCGCAGAGACACAGGATCCTGGCGAATTTCGTCGTCGGATGGTGGGGCACCGCAGAACCAGCGGTGTGATCAGCGGTAACTACAGTTTAATGTGAATGAGCGTGTGATGCAGACGAAGCAACCAATAAATTTGCACGGAAACGAGCGGCCGCGCTCCGGGGAAATAGGCATTTCTTCTCGTGGTGTACAGGAATCGTGTTGGGTCAGGTGGTGTTTGCTAAGTTGCTTTGTTGTATTGCATTTTGTGATTGGTACGAGCGGTTCGGTCGTTGCCGCTGATCGAACAACATTATTTTTACCGCTCGCGCCGGATGCCAAAGGATCCGAGTCCGTTCAAGGTTTGTTTGCTGATGTAGCTTTTGGAGACCATGCATCTAGCGGCTGGAAATCCTATCGACGACTTTGGCAAGCTCACCACGCAGATCCTGCCAATCCTGTGATCCGACGCTTTCTCGGTTTGCCACTCAAGGCGGACTTTGAATCCACTGCAAAACGTGGGCGAGCGGCACCCCGTTGGCTTGGTTGGAAGGCAGGTTCCTATGCTCAAGTCGACACAACGCATTTCGTGCTCTACAGCAGAGCCAATCGCGAAGACAGTATGAGAGTTGCCGAAGATTTGGAGCGATGTTACTGGGTCTGGACCCAGATGTTTTTTCCCTTGTGGGAATCAAATGCGCAGGTTTCATTGGCACTCAAGGATATGGGTGACGAAGTCTCTGTCGTGTCCTTCTTGGAAAGTAATCCACAACGTATTACGGCTCGTCGAAAGTTGCGTGTGGTGCTGTGTAGTGATGCGGAGGAATACCGAAAGGTTCTAGGAGCAACTCCGGGCGTCGAACTTTCAACAGGATTTTACAGCGATAAATACCAAACGGTTCTGCTGTTTGCTTCGGATCAGGATGATCCTGCGACACGGCGGCATGAGTTGGTGCACCAACTCTTTCGTGAAGCAACGCGTTCGGGATTGGGACGCAGTCAGCCAGCAGCAAACGAAGGTTTCTGGTTGATCGAGGGCATCGCTGGTTACTTTGAATCACTGCACCTGGGGCCGGAAGTTGCAACCGTCGGAGGCTGGGATGCTTCAAGACTGCAATTTGCCAGATACCGTTTGCTGGTTGGCGGTGACTCCATGTCAATGGATGAATTGAGGCAGGATGGCAGGGAAACTGCGCAGGCCCGCTCTGATATTGCCCGCTGGTATGCCCATGCCATTCTACGGACACACCAACTGCTGGATGGTGGTAATGCTCGTGATCGCCGGTGGGTCTACGACCAACTTGCAACGCGTTACAGAATTAAGTCAGATGCCGAAACTGAGGGCGTTGGAGTGAACTGGGACGAACTAGATCGCTCTGTCTCAAAATTCCTGATCGTTGATGACCAACATCTGTCTGGGAACCTTGTCTCTTACCCGATTCAACAATTGTGCTTGGCGGGGTGTGAAGTGTCTGAAACAGGACTGCAAACGATTCCTGTGTCTTCTTCTATGCAGTGGCTTGACCTCTCACATTTGCCCATTGGGAATGCTGCGGTTCAGCGTTTAGTGCCTGACCCTGAAAAGCTGGAACAATTGAATTTGGAAGCGACGCGAATCGATTCGGGGTTGGGCAAGTGGCTGAGCAAGGCAATGAATCTCAATGAAGTGGATTTGAGTTGGACAAAGGCTGATGATGTGGCAATGAAATCACTTGAAGATGCAGCAGAAATCACGACTTTGTGGATGACCGGTACTCAAATTTCAGATCAATCTGTTGCTGTGATCATGAGGATGCCTGATTTGAAAAGTGTTGATGTGCAGCGCAGCAAAATTAGCGATGAAGGAGTCAAGCAATTGCAGTCAGGTCGACCTCAATTGGAAGTCAATCCTCTGGAGTTACGAACACAGTGACTAGCGAAAAAGCATCGCCCTACCCGGAGTTTTTTCCGGTTCGGCAGAATTTTCAGAAGCATGCTCTCCACGATATTCCGGATGCCATCGCTGCGACCGTCGAGCAGTCACCGCTAGCCGAAATCCAGCGGGGAAAGAGAGTGGCTATTGCCGTGGGCAGTCGTGGGATCGCTAATCTAAATACGATCGTCGCCAGCGTTGTTCAACAAGTGAAGAATCGCGGGGGACGACCTGTCATTGTGCCTGCGATGGGGAGTCACGGAGGGGCAACGGTCGAGGGGCAGACGGCGGTGCTGGCCTCGTACGGGATCACGTCCGAGCAGATGGGCTGCCCGATCGATGCAAGTATGGATACGGTGCTGGTTGGCACGACGATGGATGGGGTCGATGTACACTTTGATCGTGTTGCCAGCGAAGCCGATCATGTTGTGGTGGTAAATCGAATCAAACCACACACACGTTTGGCGGGAAAGTACGAAAGTGGCCTAGTGAAAATGTTGATGATTGGACTTGGGAAGCATCGTGGTGCTTACCTTTATCATCAGGTGTTTCCCGATTACGACCATCGTCTGGAATTGCTCGCACCTGAGATAGTGTCAATGATTGTGCAGCGGGTTCCGATTATCGCCGGGATTGCGATTGTCGAAGATGCGTTTGAAAACACATCACATATCGAGGCGGTTGCATCGGGTGATTTTCTGACGCGAGAGCCGGAGTTGTTGAAAATGGCTCGAGAGCGAATGCCGCGATTACCTTTTGATCATGCTGATTTGTTGATCGTAGACCAAATTGGAAAAGAGATCAGTGGATGTGGCATGGATACCAATGTGATCGGACGAAAGGTCAATGATCGCTGTGCTGCACCGGATGAGTTTCCAAAAATCCGACAGATTTATGTTCGCTCCCTGACAGAAAAAACAGCAGGAAACGGATGTGGTGTTGGAATCGCCGATTACGGTCATCGAAAAGTAGCAAACGCACTTGATGAGAAAGTTACCCGCATCAATTGTGTCACCAGTGCGCATGTGACGGCAGGAGCGATTCCGATCACATTCGATTCTGATCAAGAGGTTCTGGATGCAGTGGTCTCGCAGACCCAGATAGGTCGACGGTCGGGTCTGAATTGGTTATGGATTCGCGATACGTTGCAACTCAGTGAGATTGCTTGCAGTCGAAGCTACTGGGAGGCTGCGAGCGAACGCTCTGATTTGGAACGACTCGGCGAGCCCCGTCCCTTGTGCTTCGACGATGTAGGTAACCTAACGTCGCGTTTTTTTTCGTGATTTTGGGTCATGTTTTGATGACGCTGGAACTTTGAGAGAGACACTGGACCTGCCTCTTGCATGCAGCCCGTGATAAAGGTTTTCGGTAATCATGCAGAGATGGTATTGGGACTGGTGTGTCTGCGACGCTCAAGGGACAATGCTTTTGCTCCGTTCACAGACCTAGACGATTAGCTCGAGATTGGCTTACATGGATTCACTTTTCCCCGAAGCAATGCTGCAACGTATCGAAAAATGCGGTGTAATTGCGGTGCTGGTCGTTGATCAGCCTGAGAACGTGGTGCCACTGGCACGGGCGTTGTTGGCGTGTGGTATCGACGTCATGGAATTGACATTGCGCACCCCTGCAGCGGTTGATGCCTTGCGCATCGTTCGTGAGCAGGTGCCAGAGATGCTGGCAGGAGTGGGCACTATTCTGAATTCTAGCCAACTGGAAGAGGTGGTCGATGCGGGAGCCGCCTTCGGTGTTGCACCGGGATTGAATGTGAAGGTTGTCGAGCGGGCAAAGGAGCTTGGTTTACCATTCGCGCCGGGAATATTGACGCCGTCGGAGATCGAGTTGGCTGTTGAACTGGGCTGCCGGGAATTGAAGTTCTTTCCTGCCGAACCGAGTGGTGGAATCAAGTATTTGCGTAGTATGTATGCGCCGTACGCCCATTTGGGACTTCAGTTTTTGCCACTCGGCGGCATCAACGCAGCTAACATGGCAGGTTATTTATTCGATGCTGCGGTACCCGCCATTGGTGGGTCATGGTTAGCGCCTCGAAAATTGATTCAAGAAAAAAACTGGTCGGTCGTCATTGACCATGCCACCGAAGCCCGACGTATTGTCAAGGAGTTGCGCGAGAGATGAAATCGATCATTACATTTGGCGAAATCATGGGGCGTTTGACTCCACCCGGCTTCATACGTCTTGGGCAGGGTTTGCCGGGTACGCTTGAAGTCACTTTTGCCGGGGCAGAAGCGAATGTAGCTGCTTCGTTGGCGTTCTTTGGGGCGGAAGCCAAGTTCGTGACAGCATTGCCTCATAACGACCTGGCAGACGCCTGCATCGCATCATTGCAAGCCACTGGCATGGCATCTCACATCGTCCGTACCGATTACGGTCGCATGGGGCTTTATTTTCTCGAGAAAGGTGCTAACCAGAGACCCAGTCGTGTGCTTTATGATCGTGACCATTCAGCAATCAGTATGACGGAACCAAACGTTTATGATTGGCCGGGAATCTTTGCAGATAGTCAATGGTTTCACGTGACCGGGATCACGCCGGCAATTTCAAGTCAGGCGGCTGACGCAACGATCGCCGCAGTTCGTGCAGCAAAGCAGGCTGGTCTGACCGTTTCATGTGACCTGAACTTTCGAGCAAAACTTTGGCACTGGGAACCTGAAACCCCCAAACGTGAATTAGCCAAGCGGGTGATGTCCGAAGTGCTGGCCAGTGTTGATGTGCTGATTGCCAACGAAGAGGATTGCGGTGATGTGCTCGGTATTCGCGGCGAACATTCAGATGTGCATTCTGGGAGATTGGATGTCGCCAGTTATCCGGAAGTTGCCAAGCAGGTGGTGTCGCAGTTTCCTAACATTGGAATTGTTGCGACCACGTTACGAGAAAGTTTATCAGCATCGCACAACAACTGGGGGGCAATGTTGTATACGGCTCAAAGTGATACTGCAATTTTTGCACCAAGACAGAGCAATGATTATGCACCATACGAGATACGTAATATTGTTGATCGTGTGGGCGGTGGAGATTCGTTTGCAGCTGGATTGATTTATGCGTTAACAAACACAGACTACTCTTCCTTGGAGGAGGCCCTTGACTTTGCTGTCGCAGCCTCTTGTCTGGCACATTCCATTGAGGGCGATTTCAACCATTCGAGCCGTGCAGAGGTCGATGCATTGGCTGGTGGATCTGGAGCGGGTCGAGTCGTACGTTGAAAAAGGACCAGGTTTGGCATGTTGTGGCTTCCTACGTTTCATACCTGCGAACGCATGAGAAGATTGAATGCTTGATTTTGTAAAGTTTGTTTGCTCCGAGTTGCGTCATCGCAGGACTGTGTCAGTCTTGGCGGTGTTATTTGCGATGAACGCGATTGTCAGTATCGCATCGCAGCCCAACGTGTTGATCGTTTTAACGGATGATCAGGGTTGGGGAGATTTGGGGATTCACGGCAATGCAAATCTCTCTACTCCACACCTCGATTCACTCGCCCGACAGGGCGCCTCTTTTAAAAACTTTTATGTTTGTCAGGTTTGCGCACCCACTCGCGCCGAATTTCTGACAGGCAGGTACCATCCACGCACCGGCGTTAGCGGCGTCAGTCGTGGTGAGGAACGTCTGAATGCCGATGAGACTACCTTGGCTGACGTTTTTAAGGCGGCAGGCTATGCGACGGGTGCCTTTGGAAAGTGGCATAACGGGACACAGGCACCGCTCCATCCGAACGATCGTGGTTTCGAAGAGTACTACGGTTTTACATCCGGGCATTGGGGGCACTACTTCAGTCCACCCCTTGATCACAATGGCGAGGTGGTGCGTGGTGAAGGATTCATCGTTGACGATTTAACGAATCATGCCATTGATTTTATTCAGGAAAATAAGGAGCGTCCATTTCTGTGCTACGTGCCGTTGAACACACCACATTCACCGATGATGATCACTGATGAATTCTATGAGAAGTTTGAGCACTTGAAACCAGCGATGCGTCATCGTGATCCCTCGCGAGAGGATTTGCAGATGACGCGTGCTGCTCTGGCAATGGTGGAGAATATCGACTGGAATGTTGGCAGACTTCTGAAAACGCTTGATCGTCTGTCGATTGAAAAAAATACGATCGTGATCTATTTCTCTGACAACGGTCCCAATTCATTTCGCTGGAATGGGGGAATGAAGGGAAAGAAAGGCTCGATCGACGAGGGTGGCTTGAGGTCACCATTGTTTGTGCGTTGGCTTGATAAGATTCGGCCGGGAGTCGAAGTTGAGAAGATTGCTGGTGCGATTGACCTTCTGCCAACTCTGATGGAAATGGCCAAAGTCAGTCAGGAATTGCCAAAGCCTGTTGATGGCCGCAGCGTGTTGCCGTTGCTTGAAAATCCTGAAGCAGAGTGGGTGCCAAGGGAGTTGTTTTCAATACGCACAGGATCGGTCAGTGTACGAAGTCAGAAATTCCGCCTCGATGCTGAAGGCAAGCTTTTCGATATTGGGTTGGACAGAGGGCAACGAAAAGATGTCAGCGTCAAGCACCCAGAAGTCACGGCCAGATTAAAGGGGCTTGCTGAACAGTATCGCAAGGACATGCAAGTCGAGTTTGCCAAAAATCGTGTGCGGCCATTCACAGTGGGGTTTGGCTCCTCAACGATGCTGCCCGCGCGCGATGCCCTTGAACATGGAAATGTACGGCGTAGTGTAAAGTCACCGAACAACTCCTTCTTCACCAATTGGAAAAGCAAGGACGATTCAATCACATGGGATGTCGATGTGGTAAACGAAGGTGATTACGAAGTGATTGTTCGCTATACCTGCGCCGCCGGGGACGAAGGCGTGGTTGTAAGATTGACTCGAGAGTCTGAAGGGAAAGCTGCGCAGCACACTTCAGCAATTGTGGTTGAAGTATTTGATCCACCGCTTTATGACAAATCAAAGGAACGAGTAGAGAAATCACACTACTTTGTAAAAGACTTTCAAACGCTGTCCCTTGGAAGATTGCACTTGCCCAAGGGTGATTGCAAATTCCGTTTGACGGCTGATGAAATCCTCGGGGCCGAAGCAATCGACGTTCATTCGATTCAATTGATCCGCAAGTAAATCCAGGAAATGTTCTTAACGCGATTCATCATTATCGTGGTTGGATACCGGCTTTTTTATGCAATTATCTAAATAGTACGCGTACCCACTGCTGCGGATTTGGTATCACCTTGCTGGGATCTGGATCACCGCTTTTGAGTATTTGTGGTGAAATGAACCATGACGCTCCGGGAGTGAGGGGGAGCTCGGTAATGTCGCGACGTTCGATAGCAACCTCGACTGTGACCAATGCGTTTTCGCGTTGAATATCCAAGTACCAAGCAGGTTGCCATCGGGCATTTCCGTCAATCGCATCGTGTGTGCGTCCCGACCCGGAAATCTGCAACTGCATTGAGGTAAGTAGATCGCGGTCGGTGTCGAGTCGAAGTTGGATGCGATCGACCATGCTCAGGTCATGATCACGGCTTGTCTCAGAAACATTTGTGGCAGCATTGTCAGGTTCTAGATTGTTGGCGTGGCTTTGGATGGCGATGTAGATAAAGTCTTCATCGTATGCGATTCGAGTTCGCACTGACGAATGATCCAAGGGGATCGCGGAATCCCAACATGGGTCTGTCAGCTTGCCATCCAAATGGGGCGGTGATGCGGCACGATTGGCGATCAGCGTTCCCTTTCTTAGTAGTCTGCTCCATCCGGGGGCATTTGAATCGGCAATGCGTTTGAGATTTGGCGATGTTTCATTTGCTACTTGCAGCCCTTCGTTATCGCCCCGTTCGCGGGCAGCTTCTTTCGCAAACAAAACAAGCGGGTGGAACTCCCAGAGCAAGTCGACCTCTGCTTCGTTCGGGGATGCTTTGGGCGACTTTACCGTTTGGTATTGCTCCGGCTTGGGAACCACTAGCGGTGATGCGGTTGAAACTTGACGAATGTTTCCTTCTGAGACCTGAAATGGTGATACCGGAACCGTGGATGTCAGGCCTGCGGTGTTGGGATTGCCGTAAGTTTTGATGAGCCCGGAGCGGATCGACTTCCATTCCTCACTTTGAAGGATGGCCTGCTTTCGCAGCGAGGCCCAGTTTCCTGCTGAAGAATTGGGGAAACGAGAAGCAAATTGCTCGAGTGCTGCTTCATGCAAAGCAAGGCCATTGCTCAGTTTATCAAGGCGGGTTGCTTGTACGATCGACCATGCGACGCGAAATTGGTCCACCTTTGCAGTTTGGTCCAGCACGCGTTTGATTGATTCGTTGAAGGCAACCGAGTCTTCACTATTGCTAATAAGACTCTGAAGTCGATCAGCTTGCTGAAGTCTTGCCTTGAGTATCTGCAATTGATGACGTGAAGCATTGTTGGCCTTTCCTGCCAAGCGATGTCCTCGTGGTAACGTTAGGCCATTTGTTACAGACGAACCACGTCGTCTGTTTGGTGAAATGTCATAAGGGTAACGCAGGGTGGTCGAGCTGAGCTGAATGTCATTGGGAGCAATGTAATGCATCGCGTCAGCGTGTAGATCGCCAGCAAGTGCACCACTGTGGGCCAGCAATGCATCACGGTGCAACGCGGTCCCACCGTTACTGTTGAATCCATAAACAGCCACACGTTTAATTCCAGCAGATGCGGCAGCGTTGACGAATGCTTCACGTACCGTCAGAGGTAATGTCTCATCGAGAACAAGAACGGTGGGTTGGTGGATCCCAATCCATGCCAAAGCGGTCTGATTCATGTCATTGCCCCACTGTCCAATGACATCTGCACCGGCAGCACCCAGCATGATCGCGATTTGGTTTACCAGTGCATGATCGGTGTATTCGGTGTTGGGTACTGTGGATGTTTCCCGAACCAGAAGGCTGACTCTATTTCTCGATTCGAGAGCTTCACTACCGAGCATGGACCAGGCTGCAGTTTTTGCAGTATTTGCTACAAACAGGACTGATGTCTGGCGTTGTTTGCCACGGCTCGTCACCCACGTCTTGCCTTGGTCTCTTGTGATCATGATCACGCCGTGGTCACCAACGATGCAGTAATCCGTGCTGTTGATGCGACATGCTCCACGGATCGCAACGGGTAGCTGCGTGACTTGAAACCATTGCATCAGCTCGTTCAGGGACGACGAGCTCGCGTTGCTTCGTTGGCTTTTTGCAGGGTTCGTTGCGGTTATGTTGTCCGTGG
>CAJXTM010000064.1 GCA_913061385.1 uncultured Rhodopirellula sp.
ATCTACACGTAAGGAGTCGTCGGCAGCGTCAGATGTGTATAAGAGACAGACTGAACACCGATGCCGAGGAAATCAACACCGCTAGGCAGCAGCGACGGTACGTATGCGAGGGTCGACGTTGCTGCACGGTTAGCTCCATAGTAGTAAAACCTACTTGTGCTATCGGACATCAACCGCCCGGAGTTTACCTGGAAAAATCACGCAACTGAGATTGCTGCGTCCAGAAAATTTTTACGATTGACTAAAGATCGAATTCATCAAGCGAATCGATTAGCTGATCCAGCCCATCTTTGGGGCTCGAACTCAGGTCTGCCTGCCGTTTTTTCAGTTGTTCGTCGATGCCAATCGTGTCGCGGCCTGCCAACAAGAGTTGCTCGTCCCGTTCCCTGGCGGCAGTTTCGATCGGATCTTCATTCTTCTTCGGAGCCCCGAACAATTGTGACAAATCGATCTTAAAGCCTTCCTCGCCCTCCGTTTCAGCACCCGCAATCGCTGGCGCCTTGTGCTGCGGGAAAATGATAGCATTGGCAGGGCATACCCGACTGCATGCTGGGCAACCTTTGCGGCAGTTGTCTGGTTGTTCAACGAGGATGCTTTCGGTGCCGTCCACGCCGTAGACGCCGAACAGGCAAAAGTCGACACACTCCATGCAATTTGTGCATCGACTGAAGTCGATGACTGGGTACCAGCGTCTTGATGTCTGTTCTTCGACTTGGACGAGTTGGCCACCCACGATTGGCAAGGACGTGTCCGCGGGGCTGGCTTCCATACCGAGGATGCGTTTGATTTCACCTAGAAAGGCTTGTGGGTCATTTTCAACTTTCAGATCGATGCAGTGGATTTTTCGATCGGGTCGGGGATACAAATCGGTGACACGGTCTACCACGAGGTTGTCAGACTCGGGCTCGGGATCAGTAGAGGTTACATTGGCGTCATCGGTTACAGCACCGTCTGGTTCGTCCTCTTCGGACTCACCGAGATTAACGAGTCCGACTTGGCCCTGGATTCCATTTCGATCCAGAATCCAGTGTGCTGCACGCGAGTAGATCCAGGAGACGACAACGAGGTCACCTTCAATTTGCGACAGTTGCTGGTAGGAATCGCTCGCTTTGGGCAGATCGTAGAGATGCGGGATCGTCAGGACATTCACGCCATTGATCTTCCCGATTTCATCTGCGATTCCCTGTTCGAGTCCGCGTTTTTTCGGATTGCGTGATTGACCCCGCGAGATCACGACAGTGCAGGTCGCTTCTTGAACCGCTGAAATCATGGCGTGTGGTCGGGAAAGGTGGGAACTTACGAGGTTGATGCACAGCCTTTGTGCGGTTTATGACCAGTCGAGTGGTTTTTTCCAGGCAGCTTTTGCGTCTGCCAAGTCGACTTGCATTGCGACGTTATCGTTACAAGTGACAACTAATTCGCTGTTCGATTCAATTGTACCTAACCGACAAAGCGGAATACCCGAAGATTGCAACAATCGCTGAAATTCATCGGCGTTCGACGGAGTGGTTTCGACCAAGAATCGGGTATTGGATTCGCTGAATAGAAGCTGAGTGTTGTTGAGGTCAGTTGCTACTTGGGAAATATCTATCTTCATTCCAAGGCCGCCAGCCATCGCCATTTCTACTGCTGCTACTGCGAGTCCACCTTCGCTCAGGTCATGACAAGAACGAATCCATCGATTTTGGATTGCCTGATGGATCTGCAGGAAGGTTTGCTTCGCCATCACCGAATCGACCTGGGGTACATCTCCACCGGTTAGATTGCGGACGAGCGACAGATGTGATCCACCAAGTTCATTCTTGGTTGACCCGACAAGAAAAACAATGTTCCCTGCAGCTTTCGCGTCCATTGTCACCGACTTGGATACATCATCGATTTGTCCCATCGCACTGATCAGCAGGCTGGGCGGAATCGAAATTGTTTCCCGCTGCCCATCGGGATTATCAAAGCTGAATTCGTTGTTCAAGCTGTCTTTGCCACTCACAAAAGGAGTGCCCAATGTGACAGCCATGTCTTGGCAAGCGATTGCGGCTCGTACAAGTGAGCCGAGGGTTTCTGCCCGGTCGGTGTAACCCCAGCAGAAGTTATCCAGAATTGCGATCTGGGTTGGGTCGGCTCCCACCGCCACAGCATTCCTCATGGCTTCGTCGATTGCTGAGGCTGCCATGTGGTAAGTATCGAAGTCTCCGTAGTGTGGATTCATGCCACAGGAAATCACCAATCCACGCTGACTTTCCAGCAGCGGCCTGATCACGGCGGCGTCACCGGGGCCATCGCATTGAGGACCGACCAACGGTTTGACAACACTGCCACCTTGAACCTCATGGTCATACTGGCGAATGACCCATTCCTTGCTGGCGACATTCAGACTGCCCATGACCGCAAGCAATGACTCGCGATTTTCTTCCACCGAAAGTTCAGTTATCTCAAGTGGTTCTACGGGTGCGGGTGAGTAAATCGCATCACGCACGACGGGTGGTCGGCCATCATGCAAAAAACTCATCGAGATATCACCTACGACTTGCCCGTGGTAGGTGAGTTGCAGTCTTCCGGTAGGCGCGAAGCGTCCAAGGATTGCTGCCTCGACTCCTTCACTCTCACACAGGTCTTTCAGTTCGTCCCAGCTATCTGGTGGGACGGACAGTACCATGCGTTCCTGGGCCTCGGAGATCCAGATTTCGGTGTAATTCAAACCCTCATACTTCAGCGGGGCTTTTTCGAGCCAAACTTCTGCTCCAACCTCTTCGCCCATTTCGCCAACGGCACTCGAGAATCCTCCCGCACCACAGTCAGTCACTGCATTGAACAGGCCGCGATCGCGGGCCTGCAGCAACACATCAAGCACCATCTTTTCGGTGATCGCGTTGCCAATTTGAACGGCGCCTCCGGAGAGCGACTCCGATTCGCTGGTCAGTTCGGCTGATGAGAATGTTGCACCATGAATACCGTCACGTCCCGTGCGGCCACCAAGCGCCACAATCAAGTCATCCGGCTTGACTTCCTTTTCCTCCATGCCAACGGGAATCATGCCTACGTTGCCGCAGTAGACCAATGGATTGCCTAGATAGCGACGATCAAAGTAGACCGCACCGTTGACCGTTGGGATCCCCATCCGGTTTCCATAGTCACGGACACCCGAAACCACGCCTTTCATCACACTTCGGGGATGCAGCACGCCCGGTGGCAGTGATTCAACATCGGTTTCCGGAGGTGCAAAACAGAACACGTCGGTGTTACAGACAGGCTTGGCGCCCATGCCTGTACCCATGGGATCACGAATGACTCCACCGATCCCCGTGTTGGCTCCGCCATAGGGCTCAAGAGCGGAGGGGTGATTATGGGTCTCAACTTTGAAACAGGCATGGTAGGCATCGTCAAACGTGACCACCCCCGCATTATCTTTAAACACACTCACGCACCAATCGTCGTCACCCAGTGACTGCCGAATTGATTGGGTTGCAGCAAAGATGGTTTCTTTGAGCATGTTTTCATATTGTCGTTCATCTAGCGGGCTGCCCTCTTCAAGACCGGGGCCTCGATAATGGATACGTCCCGCCAATGTCTTGTGACTGCAGTGCTCTGACCACGTCTGTGCGACTGATTCAAGTTCAATGTCGCTGGGGTCTCTGCCCAACGAAACGAAGTGAGCTCGGATCGTTTGCATCTCCACCAAGGTCAGATACAGTTGCCCTTCGCGGGAAAGTCGTTCCAGACCTTCGTCATCAAGGTCGCGAATTGGGATCGTGACCAACTCGAACTCGTAAGGTGCACCGATATCCAACTGGTCCATTTCGAGCGGTCCGACGATGACCTGCTCGATCGCATCATTGGACAGTGCGCGACGGCAGATTGGATCGAGCGTTGAAACCTCAACGTCACCCAGCCAGTACTTGCGAAGGGTTCGAACAGCTGTGACATCAAAGCCAGCGTCCTGAGCGGCACCGATGGTGCTGGCAGCAACAGGATCCATGACGCCAGGCTTGGGCAGCACGTTGACGAGAGTGGTTTGGGATCCCGGCGGCTCGTTCAGCGTGTCTTGGCCTGCAATCGCGACCACTGCACGTTCGGTCACTGCATCACACAGTAAAGTTTCGGCCAGTCGGTTCGCTTCCGCGATTGCGAAGTCTCCTTGGACAAGAAAACTGCGTGCGAAGGCAACCTCGACCTGATCACCGAGACCGAGTTCGGAGATTTCTTCGGTTGTCCGTGTGGCTTCACGATCAATCTGATCGTCTGCCGGATATATATCAATTTGCCAGAGAGGCATGTTCTCAGACCCTGTGAGTGATTCAATGCAAGAGCGTCTCAGGGAGACTGTTCTTTGACCTTTTTTGCTTCAGTGAGCCATTGATGCAGGCCAGCATCATCAGCATCCTGAAGCAATTTCCGCAACTGTTCCAGTTCTTCTGCAACCTGTTTTAATTCGCTCGCGATTGCCGCTCGATTCTCGCTGCAGATGGCTGCCCATAGTGTTGGGTCGCCTGCCGCGACTCGAGTGATATCCCGCCATCCGCTTCCTGCCAGCGGCAGAGCCTCGGGAGACGCGATTTTTGCAATCAATGCAGACACCAAGTGTGGCATGTGACTGATCGCTGCCAAGTGGGTGTCATGCTCAGAAGGCGTCATTTCGCAGGTTTGGCCGCCCGTCAGCCGCCAAAACCGGTGGGCTTTTTCCAGCAGTTCTGGGGAGGTCGTTTCGGCAGGTGTCACGACAACCCATTTTTCGTCGAATAATGAGCTGGTGGCGTTTTCCGGACCTGATTTCTCAGATCCAGCGATGGGATGTGCTGCGACAAACTTTTTGGCCGCATCGGGATGGTCGGCTACAGTCGCCACAATTTGACGTTTGGTGCTACCCACATCCGTGATCAGGCAATCCGCGGGTGAACTTTTGGCCGCCAAAATGACCATTTCAGCAATCCGATCGACCGGTGACGCTACCACCACCACATCACTCCGCTGGCAGGCCTCAGCCACCGTTTCGGCTGGCAAATCAACGAGCCCACTGTCCATCAGGAAACGACGCTTTTCCGGATTGCGGGCCAAGCCGATCAATTGGGTCTGGGGCAGAGTACGCCTCAACGAAAGGGCAACGCTGCCACCCAGCAGCCCCACGCCCAAGACGGTGACCTGCCGAGGCCATTCATTTTCAACTGTTGTGGACATGAACGAGCGGTACCGAATACTTCTTGGGGGCGGAGGGAGGCATACGAGCCTGACGATTGCCCCCGAGCTTATTCTATCTATCCCGCCCAAGCCGCTCTACCCAGTGACCGTCCCGCATTCAATTCGCGACCGGGCTGACAACGCATTCAGCCAGTATTTGGTCGAAATCATCGTCTCGGGATCAGCCTCACAGAATTGGCTTCAGGCAGACGCTTACATGTCAGGCAGTTGATGGCCCATTTTTTCGCGTTTCGTTTCGAGGTACCGCTGATTGTGCTCATTCACAGGCGGAACAATTGGCACTTGATCGACGACCCGAAGATCAAATCCACGAAGATTAAAAGCCTCGGTCTTCTTCGGATTGTTGGTCAGCAAGCGGACTTCGCTGAGGCCTAGATCCTTCAGAATCTGGAGGCCGACTCCATAGTCCCGCATATCAGCTTTGAAACCTAGGGCATGGTTGGCTTCGACGGTGTCTAGTCCGCCGTCCTGAAGAGCGTAGGCTCGGATTTTTTGGGCCAGACCAATGCCACGCCCTTCTTGGGGCAGATAGACCAAGGCACCTCGCCCCTCGCTGCTGATCATCTTTAGTGCCATCTGCAACTGGTCGCCACAGTCACATCTCAGTGATGCTATCAGGTCGCCCGTGAAGCAACTGCTGTGCATCCTGACCAAAGGTGGGGAGCCGGGTGCAGTAAGGTCGCCAAAGACAAGGGCGATTGGTTCCTGAGCCTCATATTGAACACCGAACACGATGATCTCGAAGTTGCCGTATTTCGTTGGTAAGTGTGATTCAGCAGCTCGGTTGATTAACTTTTCGCTCACGCGTCGATGGGCAATCAATTGCTCGATGCTGATTATTTTCAGGTCCTTTTCTTTTGCGATTTCGCCAAGCCGATCACGCGTTGCGCGTTCGCCCGAGTCGTCCAGGATTTCGCAGAGAGCAGCAGCCGGTGCCAAGCCTGCCATTCGAGCCAGATCGACGGCAGCTTCCGTGTGACCAGCACGACGAAGTACACCGCCCTGTTTCGCCAACAACGGGTATACGTGTCCGGGGCGGACAAAGTCATCTGTGCAGCAATCAGGCGATGCCAAACGACGAATCGTTTCGCTGCGTTCTGTTGCTGTAATCCCGGTTTTCGCTTCGCGAATATCGATCGGTGTCAGGAAGGCAGTTTTAAGAGGTGCGTCGTTTTGCACCACCACCGGATTCAGGTCAAGACGCTTGGAAACCTCAGGAAGAATCGAAACGCACAGTTGGCCCCGCCCGCTGAGCATGAAGTTGACGGCCTCGGGAGTCGCCTTTTCGGCCGCACATATGTAATCCCCCTCATTTTCACGGTCTTCCGCGTCAACAACGATCACTACCTCACCACGGCGGATTGCCTCAACTGCTTCAGGTACGGTATTTAGCTCGACTGACATGAATTAAGAGTCCGTAGATAGAGATTCGACTGGTCTAGGCATCACTCCTATTATACGTTGCGGCTAGATTCCTCCCACCTCACGCTTGCCATGAAAAGTTGCGAAATGTCTTACAGCCCCTACGATCGAGCCGGGAATTTTACTCGTGCCGTGTTTTTCGTAGTGCTGGCGACCTCGCCTTGGGCCGTTGCAGCGACATTGGGGTGGGCAGACAGTCCAGTTCAGGATACGAAAATAGAAATATCGCAGGAGAAAATATCGCAGGAAACTGATCAGACAAAGAAAATTACATCAGACAAGCCCGAAGAGCCGCGTGCTGCTGACGGTCAGCAAAGAGTTCGGCTTGAGAAAGATCAACGGTTCAGCGAACAGACAGGAAAAGCCGGCTTATGTGATGTGTACTTTCCTGCGTCAGATCCACCCGTCGCTGGTTACCCTGTCGTTGTGGTCATTCATGGGGGCGGCTGGGTTTCCGGAGATAAGTGGACAATCGCTCCCTACTCACGGTTGTTGGCCAGAGAAGGAATTGTGGCAGTCGCGATCAATTACCGCTTAGCGCCCAATCACAAATTTCCGGCACAAGTTGATGATGTACGCTCCGCCATGTTGTGGGTGAATCAAAATGCCAAACGGCTTCGATTGAACGTCAGGCAAGTGGGCTTGTTCGGTTATTCAGCTGGCGGTCACCTGTCGGCGTTGCTGGCTTCTCTTGCGGATGAGCCGTTGGTGGTGAGAGCAGCAGCCAGCAACTGGCCGATCAACGACCCAAGGTGGCAGAAATTACCGAAAATTTGTGCTGTCTGTGCGGGTGGTCCACCCTGTGATTTTCGATCTCTTCCTATCGATAATAGTGCGATGGCGTATTTTCTGGGTGGCTCAAGACGTGAAAAACCAGAGGCTTATATAGCGGCGTCGCCGGCAGCACACGTGTCGGTGGATGATCCCGTAACCCAATTGTTTCATGGAGAGGGTGATGCTCTGGTACCTCTGGCAGGCACACGTCAATTTCACGAATCGCAGGTCAGTGCCGGAATTGATAGCCGTTTAGCTGTCATCCCAAAGCAGGGGCACATGCTGACGTTTATCAGCCCCAGAACTTATCAAACGGTGGTCGACTTTTTCCGCGAAGTCTTGCTCAAGCCTGTCGTCGTATCGCCGAAGTGATCATCTGCAGATCGATGAGATCGTATGTTGGTGTGGTTGCCAGCAGCCGGTAACGGTGTGCTGCTTGTCGCCTTTTCACCGCTTCAATTGTTTGGCAGCAGGCGTGTGAGAAAAGAATTCATGTGCTTTTGTTGGACAGGCAGGTGCTGGTCGATTCCTGACATGATTTCTGACTCAGGCTGAATACCCCTGCCTGCTAGTTTTCGGTATTTGGAAACCGTGAGAAATGTCCGGATCGTTCGAATGTCAGCTTCCAGATGAAACTGGAACCCAAAGATGCGATCGTCGAGACTGAACGCCTGATGGCAGCAGCCTTCAGATTCATACAGATGTTCAGCATCGTTTGGAATTTCAAACGTATCCCTGTGCCAATGAAAGACTGTCATTTGTTTTGGCAGACTCTCGTCCACCACGGTGGACTGCCCCATGACGCGTCGAACATCATGCCAGCCCAGTTCCGGTTGATGATTACGGCGAACTGTTGCCCCGAGCGCTGATGCCAAAATTTGCGCTCCCAGACAAATCCCCACAATACGTTGCCCACCCTCAGCGTACTTGCGCACGAGTGATTGTTCGTCGGCGATCCAATCGGGACGATTTTCCATGGTCAACGGGTACGGACCACCTAGCATGATCATTGCATTACAGTCCACCGATTTTGGAATGGGTTGTTGACGATCAACACGAATCGTGATGATTTCGTGCCCCAGTGTTGTGATCACGTTTTCGGCCGCTGCCAGTGAATCAGCCGCGCTGTGTTGAATTACCAGGATTCTCATGGAAGGCAAACTCGACGAAGAAGTTGAACGCAAATCAGTTGCGTAGCGGCAAATTCAGCAGCAGCTCGAAGGCACGTGAGGTGTCAGTGATTGATGGGAATTGTGTCGCTTTTGCTGAGATCAATGTAATGTCGATGGCAGGCAGTGCAGTTGTTACCGCTTGTACCCGAGTCGTGGTACTGCTGCGACCGCTCATCCAACGGTCGCCGGGACGATATTTGGAAGTCGCGGTAGTTGCAGTTCGCCTTGCCGCATGTCTTGTCGGGTCAGTGTGTGCTTTGCAGAGGTTCGCTGAGGTAGTGGGTTGATTCACTTGGTTTTCGACGATCATGACTTCTATTAATCCTAACCCAGATTGCGGAAGGCGATGAAGCTATGAGCAAGCCCACCTACGACCAACGCCACTGTCAGGATGCTGTGAAATGCAACCCAAAGTCGCAGGCGAAGTTGCAATGCAAATTGGTAGTCCAGATCATCTCGACGCCGCACTAACGCCGCAAATCGATCGGCTGTGCTGCGGCCGTCATTTTCCACATACCGTTCTAGGTCTTTCAGGTCACTCAACAATCTTCGTCTTCGTCCGCCCGTCGGAATCAGCACATAGGACAGTGGGGGGCGAGAGTTGAAAAAGGGACTAAGGTGTTGCGTGTAAAAGCTGCCGAGCACTGGAACTCCTGCGTGCATCGAGAGTTCCTCTCGCAGTTTTTTTGCTTGATCTGCAATCTGCCCGCGATGCCACTCAACGCGGTCGAACCGATTTTGTCCCTCGACCGCGGTCAGCCGTTTTGGCAATGTTCGTGAAGCATAGAGTCCGTAAAAACCGCTGATGGTGACAAGCAGAAAGACGATCGAAAGCATGCCCTCGAAGATACCGGTTCCAATCAGTTTGGGAACGTGCATCCAGTACACACCCGCTGTGAAGAATCCCATATAAATATGAACTTGACTCCATGTACTTGCGCTGCCCAATGGCAATATTGGCAGGCGGCGACGCATGCCAAACAACGCCAACAGCAAGACACAGCAAAGAAGCGTTCCACCGGTTAACAGCGAGATGTCTGCCAACTGACCCTTTTTGATCCAAACAATGCCAAGCATCACAAGGACCGCAAAGAGAGTCAGAGTGGTGGAGATGCGTCGGCGTTGACGAAATGAAGGAATGGACATGCATCTAGCTCCGCAGATCGAGCCACTCCTGTAGCGGTTTGGACTCGGTCAGGTCGATTCGGACGAGAGCGTCATGAGGGCAGGCGGCAACACAAGCCGGGCCTGATGGAAGTTTACTGCACATGTCGCACTTGGTCGCTTTTTCGATTGGCAAGTCAGTGGTCGCGTCACGATAAAGTCGCCCCTGGTGATCAAAGACCTCCGTCATTCGGATGTTTTCATAAGGGCACGCGGACGCACAGGTGCCACAGCCCACGCAGATCGATTCATGAATCTGTACCACCCCTGATTCCTGATCCCGCATGATCGATCCTGTTGGGCAACCGATCATGCAAACGGGATCACTGCACTGCATGCATGCTTCAACGACCTGCAGTCGATCATGGGAAAGACCCTGCCGGACCTGTCTCTTATACACATCTCCGAGCCCACGAGACCGAGGCTGATCTCG
>CAJXTM010000065.1 GCA_913061385.1 uncultured Rhodopirellula sp.
CGGCAGCGTCAGATGTGTATAAGAGACAGAAAGAAAAGGTCGCGGCAGCGAGGCTAGGAAAGACTTCTTCCGAATGCACGTAATCTGCGTTGTCAGAGCCGCCAATACTTTAAGCAGCCAACCCGCCTTACTCCGATGCTTTCTGAAATCCAAGAATCTGAGTCCTACGTCGTGGTTGCCACGCCAGATTTATCACAAGCGACCCTAGGTCGCAGGCTACGCGTATGGCAATTGGTGAATCTATGCTCGCTTGATGCTGTGACTGTCGGATTGATATGGCAACTGATTTTCACGCTGCAATTCTGCGGACGCTTTCCGAGCTTGGTTGAAAGTTCAATCATTGGAACCTCGATTTGGCTTGCTTACACCGCCGATCGAATACTTGACTCATGGCAACTGCAATGCGGCCTGCCACACACCTCAAGACATCATTTCCACCACCAGTTCCGGCGTCCTATTTGCTTTCTATGGATGCTTGCTCTGGGATTCAATGTAATTTTGATCATCCATTTTTCCACCGTGAACCAAATCAAATGGGGGATGAGTTGCTTACTACTTGTCTGCTTCTATTTGCTTAATGTCCAGAAAAGCAATTGGAACATCAGACGAATCCCAAAAGAAGTTCAAGCTGGTTGCATCTTTGGGTTCGGTGTAAGCCTTGTTAGCTGGTCGTCTGCGTCTGATCAACCAACATTCCAATTGTTTTTTTCCACTGTCGTGACAGGCTTCCTCTTTTCAATTAACTGCGCAACAGTTGCCTACTGGGAACGTCAACTTGATGCAGCTCAAACGTTTTTCTCATGGACCGCACGGCGATCCGCCACGCTGTATCCGATTGCAATCGCACTTGTTCTTGAGTGCGCGTTAATCATGTCTTTATTATTTTTTGAAGCGATTCCACGGCTGATCGCCGGTTGTTTACTAGGCAGCACACTGTGTCTGGCAATCACCGTTCTGACAAATCGAAAAATTCACATGCACTGTCCAGACGCCCTGCTTACCAAACCTCTTGCAAGCCGTGAACTACTTGCCGACATATCACTGATCTTTCCGCCCGCCGTGCTTGTAATTCTGAGCATTTCATAGCGATGAACAGGACTATACGCAGCACAACCAACTATACGCAGCACAACCAACCATGCGTAGCACAACCAACCATGCGTAGCACAAGCGAGACTGGCTATGACCGACTAGCCGACCATTATCGTTTTTTCGAAACACTGATGTTCGGCCAAAATTTAGCACATGCACGCACGGCATTACTGGGTTCGATTCCATCATGTGACTCTGCCTTGGTACTGGGTGACGGTGACGGGCGACTCCTCGAGGCACTTCTTTCATCTCAACCGGAATGTCAAATTACCAGCGTCGATCAAAGTCAACGGATGCTAGAAATCCAGCAGCAACGTCTTTCGAATCACCCACTGCGTAAAAACATCATCTGGCGGCAACAGGACGCGCGTAACTTGACGAAATTCGCCAATGAGTTTGATCTGCTAGTGTCGGCATTTTTCCTCGACTGTTTCACCACGCATGATCTTGAAACACATCTACCACACTGGCTCAACACGTTGCGACCGGGTGGCCTTTTTTACGTTGTCGATTTCGAGGAACCCAAGGCGGGCTGGAAACGCATACGGGGAAAAATATGCCTAACCGCCATGCACCACTTTTTTCGATGGCAGACTGATCTGCCAAATCGAAGACTCGTGGATATCAGCAGAGCCTTGAATCAGTGTGCAATCGAGATGCTAGTGTCACAAAGCATGAACCATGATTTGATCTGTGCCCGACTCTATCGAAAGCTTACCGAAGGTGAGAAAGAGCCTTCTCGCACCGAGTGAAAACGACCAACGCTTTAACATGCGATCAGGTCGAAACAACACTGTGGAAATTTCTTATACGCAACACTTAACGACTGCTATTTCTGAAACGAACAAAGACCATCAGAAAGAATCCCATCAGCAAGCCGATACCGATCACCGCAATGAAGGTTTGTGGCTGGGGCATTTTTTCCAACCCGCTTCGTATCTCCATTCCAAAGACTGTTGTGATGGTTGCCAACGGAAAAAAGAAGGCAACGAGCATATTGAGTCGATGTGACGAGACAGCCATACGATCACTCGCTGCTGCCTGCTCTTCTGCGCTCTGAGCAATCTTGTAATCAAGCGAATTCTTAGTGCCAGTTGCCAGCAATTCCGCCATCCGTTCAAGGTCATAGGCTTGGTCCCGCATGTTGATAACCTCGAGGGCTTCGGGATGACGTTTTCGTAGATCCTGCAACACAGAATGCATATTGCGAATTGCACGATGAAGTGGTGACAGCGATTCAAGAATCAAAAAATGGTCCTCTGCCTGCCTTGCCTCATCCTCCATTCTCTCAAGCACTTCAAGTCGCTGATCGTACTCCTTGAGATGTTTCATCACCGCGGCGGGCCCTTCTCCGAACTGAGCGCTGACCCATGTTCCATCTGACTTGCGCCAGAAGAAACGTCCGCGCCGTTCATCCTCATCAGGCAACGGCGGTGCGTGCAGCACAAGTAATGTCTGATCGTCGACACACATCATTCGCTGCCGACCCACATGCTTACCGAGCCGATTACGAAATTCCTCGGGAACCTGCCAAGTTGCAGGTAACTTTACTTCATTGTGTTTTTGGTTGCTCACTTGATTTCCCCTCACATCAGTAGCACTGGTTGACGAATGTGGTTGTCCGCAATCGTAACCATCTTCCAAATAGAAGCCAGCCCGCTGAACCGTCTGTACACCGGGGATGCCAGCTCTGGTTGACATTCGGTGACGGTGGATATTTCTGCAGCCCCGTGGCAGCCTCTGGCATCAAAAGCATGGACCCCAATAAAAAGCTGATGGCACCCAGCAGCGTGAACCACGTCGACAATTGCAGTTGGGTGACTGGATCTGCATTCGACACAAGAACAGCCAGAAACGCAGAAACCAATGCAGCCAGCAAGATTCCAGAACACCGCCCACCAAGACAGATTTCGGGGTAAACATCGCCAGTACGCATGGCAGGTTTCTGCAAACGCCATGTAGCCAGACAACAGAAAGAGCACGGAACCGATGAAGTTGGGCAGCCACACCCAGATGTCCTCGGAAATCCAATTAGGACCTGGATTCAGAGCCTGGTAAGTACAGAGAATGAACAACAAAGTACCGATTAACTGCAACAAACAACTCCACCATCCAAGTTCGCTGGGGCGACATCCAAACAGTTTATGTTGAAATGTTTTTCGTTGAACTGAAGCAGTATCACTCTGCGGAAAATCTGACGCATTTCCTGCCTGATAGAACTGAAGAAATGCTGCCACGGTAAACGGGACTGAGCAACAGAAAAAAAGACTGGCAGGATTAGCGACCCTGCGATTGGCAGTTTTGGCCACAAAGTGCAAACGCTACCGAAGATGAATAGCAGTGCCCCGACCACGAAGACCAAACCAATCCACCAATTGAAGTCACGAGTCAACCACCAGCCACGAAGACAATCGCGACGAATCACACCGACAACGAGTGTCTCGGGAGGAGGTAAATGCTTGCGGTGGTGCCGGGAACTCCAAACCGCAAGCATCCCATCGCCAAGACGATGTACCCGGCGAGTAATGAACGGAGCTGGCCCCTGACTTTCAAGATATTGGTCGCCCTGAGCTTTTCTAGAAGTCAAATTTCAGGGGTTTGAAAATCGAGGGGCTGATCCATCAGCACGCGGTCACCATCAAGTCATTACAAGCAAGCCACTAGTGATGGAAACCAGAAGCTTCGGTGGATGACAATGGTGTCGAAACTGGATGCTTCTTGAGATGCTCAAGTGCTTCCATCATGTCCTTCAGAAGCAACGTACCCAAATCGCGACTAACGCCGTGTCTGACCAGGATACGCTGGATGACGAGATCCTGACGATTCGCAGGTAGTGAGTACGCCGGCACTTGCCAGCCGCGAGCTCGAAGTCGATCTGCAAGATCATACAAAGTGAATCCTGGATCAACTCCGTCTTTCATTTTCCAGCAGAGTGCAGGGATTCCTTCGTTGGTATCACCATCGTAAAGGATCTCGAAGATATCGACTTTACCAAGTTGTTCCGCGAGGTATTGCGCGGTCGCGTAGCAGGCATCATGAATTTTCCGGTAGCCTTCGCGCCCCAGCCGCAGAAAGTTGTAGTACTGACATACAACCTGCCCACCTGGTCGAGAGAAATTCAACGCAATGTCACGCATGTTTCCGCCAAGATAATTCACCCAAAAGACAAGTTCTTCGGGGAGATCGTCGGTATCACGCCACATGATCCAGCCAACACCAAGCGGTGAGAGACCGAACTTGTGACCAGAAGCATTGATCGAACGCACTCTCGGCAATCGGAAATCCCACTCCAAATCTGGTGAGCAAAATGGTGCAAGAAAACCACCACTGGCCCCATCCACATGAATTGGGATGTCCAAACCGGTCTCAGCTTCCAATTTGTCGAGTGCGTCAGCGACATCTTTGACAGGCTCGTATTTACAAGTGAAGGTAACCCCTAAAGTTGGCACGACACCAATCGTATTTTCGTCACAACGCTTAAGCACTTCCTCTGGTGTCATCAGGAGTCGATCACTCTCCATCGGGATTTCCCGAAGTTCGATATCCCAATAGCGGGCAAATTTGTGCCAGCAGACCTGCACAGGCCCAGTGATCAGGTTGGGCTTATCAATCGGTTTGCCGGCAGCCTTTCGGGAAGCTTCCCAGCGACGTTTCATCGCCATGCCACCCAGCATCACAGCTTCACTGGATCCAGTGGTCGAACAACCGACCGCATTCTCTTTTGCGGGCGAGTTCCACAAATCCCCGAGCATGTGCACGCATCTCGCCTCAATTTCAGCGGTTTGCGGATACTCATCCTTGTCGATCATGTTTTTGTCGAGGCACTCATCCATGAGCTTGTGAACTTCCGGTTCCATCCAGGTTTGACAGAATGTCGCCAAATTCTGTCTGGAATTCCCATCCAGCATCAATTCGTCATGGACGATTGAATACACATTTCTGGGGTTTTGCTCATCGGAAGGAAACCGGTATTTGGGAATGCAGACTGCATGGTCGACTGCGGCATAAACGTCATCATCAAGCTGTTCGCGAATCGAATCTTTTTCGTGCAGCACCATGATCTTAAATTCCTTTATCCAATCTGTGTTTTGAATGGCTACTCGTTCTTAGACCGAAACTCTACCAAGATGGTCGTCTGAAAACAGGATGCCACACGCAACCTCCGCTAAAATTCGCACCAATCGATAGTGGATCAATTGGGATGCCCAGCTTGGGGCTCACTACAAAAGGGGACTCAGTAGACGCAAAGTGTTCTCGAGCAGTCGTTTACCAAACGGCCGTTTCGCCCACGAGTCACAATCCACTCTGTCAGACCGATCAAGGTAAGCTTGTTGCAACTCACGCAGTTTTCCCCCAAAACCATCGTCATATACGAATAACGCGACTTCGTAGTTCAACCAAAGACTTCGCATGTCAAAGTTAACGGTTCCAAACATGGAAACATGACCATCGACAGTGATCGATTTAGTGTGCAACAGCCCGTCGTGATACAAATACAGCTCGACACCGCTGCTCAATAAATCTTCATAATATGAGCGACTCGCAAATCCGGTCATGATGGAATCAACCTTCTGAGGCACGATCACCGTGACTTTCACCCCTCGTGCTGAGGCACCTCGAATGGCTCGCAAGAGGGATTCGTCGGGGACGAGATAGGGCGTCGTCAGCACCAGTTCTTCACGAGCTCCGTTAATCATGGTCAAGATCATTTGCAGCAGACCATCATTGGTTTCACCAGGGCCTGAAGGGATCACCTGAATATCCGCAGCACCTACGGAATCCACGAGATGCAACTGATGACGGCTGACCAGCTCAGAGAGTGAGTCGTCTCCTTCTAGAATCCAATCACCGATCATGGTGGCAGCGAGGGGCGAAACCACGGACCCTTTTAGGCGGACCATAGCATCGACCCATTCGCCCACTCCGATATTCTGTTTAAAGAATTTGGGGTCAACCAAATTCATACTTCCAGTCCATGAAACTTCGCTGTCAATCACAACAATTTTCCTATGGAGCCGTAAATCAGAACGCCCCACAAGCGTTCTGAACAATCCAACGGGCAGTGCGGGTCGCAATTCGACCCCCGCCGCTCTCAATTTCGCAGGCTGATTTCCCTTCCACCACGGCCGCGCACCGACTGCGTCAATCAACAAACAACACTGAACACCACGTTCCTGAGCACGAATCACAGCGGCAAGCACTTCATCTGCCAAACCACCGTTACCCCAAATATAGAACTCCATCAACACACTTCGCTGTGCTCCGTCAATGTCACGTGAGATCCTACGCAGAATGTCGTCCGTCTCTCCGAACAGTTCGTAAGTGCTGCCGCATACCGTTGGACTCCCCACCAACTGCCAGCCGAGCTGTCCCATGCTCTTGGCAAGTTCGCCATGTTTTTCCCAATCGACAACGAGCAGCCCTTGATGAACGGCGTGTTCAATCACCTCGGAATAGTCTGCTCGCAGTTGCCTGATCCCCTGTCGCCGCGACCAACTGATCCGCCTCTCACCAATCAGCAGGTAAATCAACTCACCAACAATTGGAATCGCATTGATAACCAGCAGCCATGCCAAAGCCACGCCGGTACCTGGCCGTTTCATAACCACACGAACGCTCAGTATGAACGCAAATACCATATGGATAATCCACATCGTCGTGGTCGGATGGTACAGATAATTCAACACAAAACCCGGCCTCTAAAATTTACAGATGACAATCCCATGCCCGACGCTTTGTATGATTGATGAATCTTACGGTGGACAAAGCCAATACGAACACAAATCTGCCACCCCAAAATTCCTGCGTTAAGAACCAAGCGTCCGGCCTTTCTGTCAACCATCACGTGCACCCTAAATGCTTGTGCACGAATGCGGCCACAACGCACGCCGCCATCAAAATTAGCAGCAACTGCTATTCCGCTGATGTGCATGCTGCAGCCAACCATTTCAATCCAACACATCAACGCATTCCTTGGCAGTTTAACGCCCAGAGTGAACCATACTTGCGCAGTTCACCGTGCGTCATCCATAAGCGGCAGCACAGCTTCTTCCCCGCACTGAGGACATTTGGTACTGCTTTTCACATGAACATCCTGTTGTGGGAATGCTATTTCGAGTCCAGCGTCTGCGAAGCGTCTATCAATCTCGGTATGCAATTCAGTAATCGTTTTAAGCCGGCTATCGAGATCAGGCACGTAGGCCCGCAGAACGAGATTCAAAGAGCTGTCTGCAAATTCTTCAAATGTCGCCATTGGTTTGGGATCCTGCATGATTATTGGATGGTCTTGCGCAACCGAGACAAGAATATCTCTGGCAAGATCGGTATCGGATCCGTATGCCGCACCAACATTGACAACGATTCGACTAATCGTTCCCGAGAGAGTCCAGTTCAAAAAGGTATTGGTGATAAGGGTCTTATTTGGCACCACCAATTCTTGCCGATCCCAATTGGTGATCGTCGTCGCCCTCATTCGGATTCGAGTAACGGTACCTGTCGTGCCGTCTACCGTCACCACATCACCCACACGCACAGGTCTTTCAAAAAGCAGAATGATGCCGCAGACGAAGTTCGTAACAACCTCCTGCATCCCGAATCCCAGCCCGACGCTTAACGCAGCGGCGATCCACGCGTACTTGCTCCAATCAATTTGCAACACTCTGGCAACAGCAGCGAAGCCAATTGCCATCAAGGTATAACGGCAAAGGGTAACAATCGCGTATCTGGTCCCTGATTCGACGTTGGTGGTACGCAACACTGCCAACTCGAGAACACCGGGCAAGTTTTTTACAGCGATCGTCATCACTGCCAGAATCACAATGGTTTGTGTCAACTCTAACAGGGTTAATCCCCCCACCACCTGAACGGCGTCAAGCACTGCGATGAGCGGAATGGTTCCTGACCACAATCCAAAGATGGCAACGACCGTGGCAATGGTGTACAGGAACTGCATCATGCGTCGTGTCTGTTCACCGATCACTTCCAGATCAAGTTCCTCTTCAAGTTCAACTTCCTGCACCAACGATTCTCCTTCAGATCCCGCCGCCTCCTCGGAAGCCTTGCGACTACGCCAATTTTCTAATCTTTCAGCCAATGCCAACTGACGTTTTTTGAGTGCAAACCATCGCAACGTCATCCAGTACGCCAATTCACCGAGGCTCATCACCGTCAACGTAGCAACAAAATTCAAGCTGAGTTCGATCGCTGTAATCAGATACCCCTGCCACGCCAAAACGACGAGTGCAGTTGGAACCGCCACGACCAATACAAACAACAGATACTGCAGTTTAACCCGCCCACCGTTGGGATTTTTTTCAGCCGATGCAGCCAACAGACCTTGGGATGACTTGAACATTCGAATCACAAGCAATATCACCCAGACATGTGCCACAATGAAGAAGCACCGCCCAACGCTACCCGAATACTGAGAGGCATCTCCGTACAGTGTGCTGGCAGCCAGAACCTGAGCGGGCACATAAACAATACCGATACGAAACAGAACTTTGCGAAGCAGCCTTAATGTATTTGGCTTGGCATCGAAGTGCACGATCCCAAGTCCCCCCGGGCGACTTGCAGCACCGGCAAATTCCAGCACCAACGCAACCCAGACTGCGTTGTTCAAACCGGACCCCATACCGCGCAACCACGCACTTGGTTCTTCTGCCTGCTGAGTCCCCCAAGCAAGAAAAAATAGAACCAGAGGGATCGGCAATGCCAGCAGCAACGTGAACCCAAACGCCTGCCATGTCAGGATATAGCGGTCAGTGGAAATACGTTTTGTTGCTACACCAACTCGGGTTAGCGCTGCAATGATCCAAGGACGAGTGACGCACAAAGCAATCACCGCCAGTAATAGCACAAGACATTGCACCGGATTCATCACAAAGAGGATGAACATGTTGTCTGCGAATTCTGTCCAGTGTTCGGCGTTGAACAGCCATGACATCCCGCTTGGAATATCGCGGACAGTTGCAAGATTCACTGGCAACGCACTGCGAATCCAGAAAAGTTGTTCCGTGATGTAATCCCGAACCTCATCAACTTGCTGCAGGAACAGTTCATTGGCCACACGTAAAGCGGACAGAGTGGGCAGGAGGTCGCTGTATTCCGTATTCAATTTCCCCAGCAATTCAAGTCGAGCATCCAGAAGCAGTTGAACTGCAGGCAAGGCATCAACATTCATCTGCTCTTCACGACTTGCATGACTACGCATGTCGCGTTCGACTTTCAAATTACTGATCCGAAGATCATCCAATTTCGGAAAATCGGACGAGTTAATAATCTTGTCCTCACCAGGATTCAACAATTGATCCTGTAGATCGAAGAGAACCTGTGCCATTGCTCTTCCACCACCCCGCATATCAACTTGCGTTTGCAGATGCGAGTACTCCTCTTCCAGATCATCAAGACGGTGCGTTGCCGCGGTCTTAGCCGTCGCAACACGTTTAGACAGTGCAACAGCATCGGTATATTCAGTCAGCAAAGTCTCCACTTCCCCGACGAGTGCGTTCAGATTGCCATTTGGAGACTGGGCCCGAGCTTCGCTCAGAACAGCATTGATTCTGACTGTCAGCTCGATGGATTCTTTGCTTTTGTTTTCCGACCATCGCTTCTGTAATTTCGCAACCAGCACTTCAGCGTCTGCGACTTGACGTTCCAACAGGCGTTCTTTGGCGACTGCCAACTGCTCGCGTTCATCCTGGCTCGCTTTTTCAGCCTCAAGCATTTGGTTTTCTGCAACCAACAAAGCTTGCCCTGCTTTCAGCAGCGTACGATCCGCAATTTGCTTCGGAGACGATGCATCCTCACTCAGCGCAGGGCTGGCGAGCGCGTCACGAGATGCTCCGAGTTCAGTTTTAACATTGGCCAAGCGAACCGTAATCTCGTCATACCTAGCCTCGACCCGTGTCAATTCCTTCGTAACTTTCAAAAGGTCTTCGCGATACTCAGACAAGTTGTCCTGCTGCAGGGAGATTGCTTTCTGTCTCTTATACACATCTCCGAGCCCACGAGACCGAGGCTGATCTCGT
>CAJXTM010000066.1 GCA_913061385.1 uncultured Rhodopirellula sp.
AGATGTGTATAAGAGACAGCCGTTGGGGCCTTTATGAGGAACAATCACAATGCGTGGTGCTTGGTTGCTTGTTTCTTCACGCAGTTTCGCGAGTGTTTTCTTTTCGGAATCAACTTGCTGCAGGACCGTTTGTAACATTTGCTGGTCGATCTCCGCAGAGTCAGTTGTCGTGTCATTCAATCGCGATATTTCGTCATTCAGTTCTTTCAATCTCTCACGTGTGCTTGCCAGTTGTTCCTCGATATAAGTGAGAGCATCACGGCGTTCTCCCAATTCTGTAGTTTGCTCTTCGCGAAACGAGACAAGCTCCTCCAAGCGAAAGACTTGCTCTTTCAACATTGAATCAGCGGTGCTTACGGTAAGACCATCACGTGGCGGCGCGGGTCTCTCCGGTGTTTCGTTGCGTGCCGTTTGTTCTGCTGCGTTGGTTGCGTTTTGTGCAACCAACGCAAGCAGCAGAATTAATGTCCCAAGGGTGCAAACGAGTACCGCTAAGAAAGGGAACAAGGATGGTGATAGCCCTTTGCGATCTCGCCGACTCATGCTGCCTGCCTTGAGGTAGTACCGTCAGCTGGACGACTGGGGGTCGATATTCGACTAGATAAAACATCCACGGCTCGTGCTAGAATGCGCATCGCATCCGCCATCCCATCTCCTCCGGCAGCAGCCACACTTCGGTCAACGTTGGCATTGGTGGCGATAAGTCGTTGCAGATTCGAGTCGAGAGAGTTTTGCAACATCGTGACAGCAGCAACGCTGCCCTGGGTTTCCGCAAGTTCTTCGCACTGTTTGGACAGAGCATTCAAAACCACTTGCAACTGGTCCGAGTGCTGGCTAACAACACCTGCTTGGTGCGTGCATTGCGCATCGAAGTGGAGCGATGTTTTATCGGTTACGGTTTTGAGAGCTTCAGCGTGCTCGATCAAAGCGGGCGATAGCTGATTGTCGATATCAGTCAGTAGTTTGCGGCAGATTTGTTCGTGTGAAAGCGTTGAAGCCTGATGGCTTGTGGTCATTAGCTCGTGCCAGCGATCGCATTCCTTCACGATTTGTGTTCCAACGAGTTCCGATGCACCGGTGATACTCGCGGCGTGATCATTCAACGCAGGAAGAAGCGTTCTTTCCAGAGCTTCACTGATCTTATTAGCGCTGTCTTCCTGCACACTCTGCCAGTGTTCCTGTGCTTCATCGATGGTTTTCGCCCAGAGACGGGTCTGGTTGTCTAACGATTCAGCGACTGCAGCCTGCACGCCTCGGCACAAATCAGCGATCAAGGCCGTTTGGTTGTCGGAGGTTTCATCACTTGGAAGGCTGGCGGAGACAAGATGGCCAACTCGGGCATCGATGTCAGCAAGAAGTTGTTGTTCTCCACGTTCGATCGGGAATTGCACAAAAATCGCAACCACTGATAAAACGAGTCCCAGAGCGGTTGTGTCAAAAGCGACATACAAACCACTCTTGAGATTCTCTACCGCTGCGCTGCCATTGGCAAAATCCAGTCCACCCAAGGTTTGGGTAATACCGATCACGGTGCCAAGGAAACCGAGCATTGGAATTGCCCAGATGATGATTCTCACCAGACCCAGCGAGTCGTGTGCTACATCGGCATCGCGACCTGAAAGCTCTCTGAGATCGTCAGCAAGATGTTTCGTTGTTCCACGTTGGGATTGCCGTGTTAGCAATTCTTCCAGTCTGGACACGAGCCGATTTTTCCGCGTTTGAGTCGGTAATCGGCCGAGCTCTTTCAGCCATCGCCTAGAAACGAATCCTGCATCGTTATCGGCCAGCCAACGATCAGCTGGCGATTCCTCTGCGACCGGCGGTAACAGGTCTTCGTCCCTGATTGCATGTAGTTGCTTGGCCTGAGTGAGTACATCGAGCCACTTTGTGAAGAGTACTGCGACGGCGAACCAAAACAGAATGGTCGCTGCAATCGCGATGGGATGCCCAAGGAAATATCGCTTCAGGGGTTCCCAGGAGGTTGCGTAAACAAGGCTGTAGAAGCCGGCATTTAACGCGGTTCCAGTGAGGGCCGCGAGGGCGGCGTTCCCCCAAGGGTGAGACTCGGTGCGTTCCGTAGCCTCAGTGTCGATGGTTTTGTCTGCAGGCCGCACGTTGGGCTCAAAACCTGAACTTTTTACATCAATTCCCACGATCAACCTCTCTCGGGAGTTTATTCTCGGGGACGAATTTGGGAACGGCTGATCAAATCAGCGTTCTGCTTCAGTCGTCCCGTCCGCCAATGGTGAGACCTTCGGCGGGAGGGCAATACCCCCTCAGCTTTCGGATCGACCGTCAGGACCCCGCAACTTTATCCAATCGTCAGGAATTGCCACTTGGCTCCCAGGCAACCCGAAATCGATCCCTTTGGGGCGTCTGAGGCGGAATCACAGTCCAAAGAGTTCATATTGCGGCGAATTCGAGCATCTTCGTAATATCCGTCGGAGTTTGAGTCAGAGTACGAAAAGTCGTTTTCTGAGATCAAAACGAGGGAAAATGGCCCGTATCTTGAAGGAATTGGAGCATTTGTGATGATGAACGCCGAAATGGTCGAAACAACCCAAGTCACGACTAGCGATGCCAGAACCCCGATAATCCGCACATTACTCGTGCTCTTGATGGTGATTGGCATTGCGACCGTGGCGGTGAGTCAAAACCCGACGCCTCAGACTGACGGATCACCGATATCTTCCGAATATTCCGAACTCTCCATCGCCGAAACGGTGGCAAGGGTGGGTGCCTCGGGCGACATGATCGGATTTTCCCATTCTGACAGTTCGGGAACTCAGACAATTACGCTAGTTCATACCGGCAAAGCTTGGATGGCGGTGTATCATGTTGACAGGTCGGGGAAGGTCCGACTTGTCAGCAGTCGTCCAATCGATGCTGATTTTTCATTGCAACTGAACGCCACGTCGCCACTCCCTGAAGAGATTCGCGAGATCAATCGACGGTGATGGTAGGTGGTGTTGGGCTGCAGCGGTAAAATCTTGACGTAGGTTACAGCAGTCAGTTTTTCCCGTGTCCACAACTACCAATCGACGATCCCGGCCGACCGGGGTCTATCGGAGCCGAAGATCGAATGGCTAACTATCTGACGTTAGAAGAAGCTGCCCAAAAGCTCGGAGTTCCCGCTGATCAATTAGTTGATTTGCGAAGCCAAGGGAAAGTGCGTGGTTTTCGTGATGGAGCGAGTTGGAAGTTCCCTGATAATGAAATCGAACGACTCGCCGATGAGATGGCTGATGGTGGCCTTCTCGACGGTGAAGGGAGTGACCTAGGCATCGGTGGGGATCCGATTGCCTCTGGACAAGGAAGCGATGTCAACCTTGTTGCCTCCCGAGGAGATGATGCTGATGTGCAGGTCGTTTCCGGGGAAAGTGATTTGGAGATCTCTGAAGACTTGCTCGAGATCGATTCGGCAGAGTTGCAACTCAACGATCCCGCGATCATGCATGACTCCGCCCAGCTCGACTTAGCCATTGAGCCAAACGCGGGAAGTACTGGTCCTGTGACCGACCAAGAACTAAAAGAGATTTCCGAGTCTCATCCTGATGTCGTTGCCCCAGAAGTGGGCGGCGGAGAGGGAAGCGGCAGCATGCTGGATCTTGAAAGCGAGCTGAGCTTGCAGGCCGGTAGTGACCTCAGTTTTGCCTCGGGTGAACCTGACGAGGACAGCGGGGAAGAACTGATCGGCGCAGACGATGACAGCGCGATGGATGTTCTCGGCAGTGATATTGATCCTGCGGGCTCACAAGCCAGTTCCGGTGGCGTCAGTAGTTTAGAACTCATGAGCGACTTGGATGAACCAGCAGATCTGATGGGATCGCGTGGTTCAGACGTATTAAGTGAACTTGATTTGCTCGGATCGGAAAAGTCCGGCAGCGGGGTTATTTCTGGAGACAGTGGCAGCCTGCTCGGCTCTGGACTTGGTAGCGGCTTGGGGTCCAGTCTGGGAGACGTTCTGGCAGACGACGAACTCGTCATTGCCGACGACGACGACGATCTGGTGATCAGTGGTGCCGGAAGCGACATCTCCGTTGCTGGAGACAGTGGAATCAATCTGATGAGCCCTTCGGATAGTGGTTTGTCATTGGAGAGCGAACCACTTGATCTGGCTGGAAGCAGTATTTCAGCTCTCGATTTGGGACAGGAAATGTCCGAGGGCGGTAGTAGCGGTGGCGGCAGCGGATCCATGGTTGATTTTCAAGCGGATGAAGAGTTTCAGCTCTCGCCGTCCGGGATCAGTTTGGAACCTGACTTCGAAAGCGGTTCGCAAGTTATCGAAGTTGAGGATTCAGAAGCAATCGGCGAGCCAATTGAATTTGCGGATGCCGGTGTTGCCGGAGATGGTGATGTGTTCGGCGGCGAGGCCGAGGCTGTTGAGGTCTTGGGTATGGACCCAGAAGAGGAAGAAGGCATCTCTGTAGATGATTCGGCGGCTGTTTCTGCGATCGGCGCTGGCGGCGGCGGATACAACGCTTATGAGGTACCGTTCACCATCATGCAGTGCATTACCCTTTGTATGGTGCTGGCTGTTCTCGGTGTCGGGGGCATATTGGTCACCGACTTAATGCAGAATATGTGGAGCTACAGCGACACTGCTGCCCCTGTGAGCTCGATTACTGATTCTTTGGTCGGATGGCTGGATAAGAAGTGATTGTTAGGCATCCGTGGGACAGGTGGAGACCTAAGTGCTTGGTAAGGAACTGAGTCAAGGACTGGTAAACCTTTTTCGACCTGGGACATTCTGTCGCTATTCGGCAATTATGAGCCCATTCCCGCGTCCCAAGCTTATTTGCGGGGTAAGAAACTTAGTGGACCCCCTTTATACTATTGAAAATTGAACCTGTGATTTCTCAGGTGATCGGCTTCCCCAGTCGAGTCTCTCACCAGAGCAAAGAAGTGTTACCTGCCTAGAATGTTGTCCGTTGGGTGCTCGCGGCAGGTGTATCAGCCGCTCTCCCGTAGCTGTCAGGGCATCGGCTAGATAAGCCGATTTTGTCCATGTACGAGTTGGTAGAAATGACGGGCTCAACTATTCGCTTTCAGAATCTGTTTCATTGGCAATTAGCAATGCGTTTTAAAAGTACTCTTCCGATCTTAGCCTGTTTTGTGCTGGGGCTTGTTGGCTGTGAGCGAGTGGATCCGGTTGTCACCTACACAGTGCCAACCAAACTCCCCGCACAGCTGGTGCCCGGTCAGGACCGGATGTTGGCTGCGATGCTTCCCGTGGGGGACAATATTTGGTTCTTCAAAGTCACTGGCCCGGAGGGAGCAGTCGACTCGATTCACGACGATTTTCGGAACTTTGTTGAGGGTATAACCTTCGAGGATGGTTCTCCAGAACTAGCTGATTTACCCACTGGTTGGCGGCGTGGCGGAGAGAAGCCATTCCGCTATGCGACACTCGACGTGGAGACACCCGATAAGCAACTTGGAATAAGTGTTTCGTCGCTGCCGCTTCGAGAAGATTCGTGGGATCAACAAGTACAAGACAATGTCAACCGTTGGCGTGGTCAACTGGGATTGCCGAAGTCTGATCAGAAATGGGCTGATGCTCAAAAGCTCGCCGTGAAAGCCGCAGATCCGAATGCTGTTTGGGTCGACATCGTTGGCGAAACTGGCGAAACCAATTCGATGGCAGCACCGTTTGCTAATCGTGTCCCGCCGCCCAGTTCCTCAGCAATGCTGCCAAATGCATCCGCCGCCTCCGTTGCTGACGAGCAGATGCTGGCCGCCATGGTCCCGAAGGGATCTGACGTTTGGTTTTTCAAGGTCAAAGGCGCAAAAGAGTCGGTCACTTCGTTGATGGGCACTTTTCGGGCATTCGTCGAGGGGATTCAATTCGAGGAAGGTGTACCCAAACTAGAAGATCTTCCGAAAACATGGACCCTAGGCGGAGAAAACGCTTTCCGTTTTGCAACTTTGGATGTAGCGACACCTGCAGGAAAATTAGATGTCAGCATCTCGAAACTGCTTCGCCAGCAAGATAAGCCATGGGCAGAGCAAGTTGTGATGAATGTGAACCGTTGGCGTGGTCAGATGGGGTTGCCAGCTTCAACAATAAAGTGGGCTGGTGGACAGCCACTGAGCGTAAAAACGGCAGATGAAGGTTCCGTGTGGGTCAATTTGTCAGGGGACGACGACAGCGGCACAAAGAAGAAATCGGTGACGCCCCCGGTCACTGGTCAGCCTAGTTCAGGTGATGCGAATACTGGTGATGAAGATGATCCTGTGACCTATGTGGTTCCAAAAGGATGGCGTGATGGCCGGATGAGTAGTATGCGATTGGCTGCCTTCAATGTCGGGCCGGAAGATAAGTCAGCAGAGATCACCGTTATCCCAGCAGGGGGCGATCTTCGTGGAAATGTTGCCAGGTGGTTAGGGCAGGTAAGAAAAGGTACTACCCCTGAACAGATTGTCGATCAGGCGTTGAAGGATGCTCAGGATGTCACCGTTGCTGGTGTGGCAGGAAAACGGTTTCTGCTAATAGGCGACGAGGGTGATGCTGCTGAACGAATGGCGATCGATGCGACAATTATCCCGCTAGGTTCGGATGGAACGAGCAATTTGTTCGTGAAGATGACTGGCCCAGCTGAAACAGTTGAGAAACAGGCTGATGCAATCGCCTTGTTCTTGAAATCCTTGAAATTGAATTTGTAAACGATTCGTTCACACTCGAAACGTGATGAAATTATGTCGACGATTGTAGACTCCGCACGCGGCCCCAAAGATCAGGCAGCCAAACTCACTCTGTCGAGTGTTTTTTCCGCGATAGGTTCACTGAAGTTCACTGTGGTTCTGTTTGCTCTGTCTCTGGTTACCGTTCTGGTAGGCACGCTGGCTCAGGACGAGATGAACATGTTCGAGGTGAAGCAACGCTACTTCACCTGTTGGTTCACTCAACTTTATTTTGATGATTTCTTTCCCCAAGCCTTCTACCCGCACGAAAATCCGATACGCGGCAGTATTCCATTCCCTGGGGGGGCATTGATTGGTCTGCTGTTGATGATCAATTTGGTTGCGGCCAAGGCAACACGCTTCAGAGTGAGCGGGAAAGGCCCGCAACTGCTTTCCGGTGTGGGGCTCATCGCCATGGGGTCGCTTTTGGCTTGCGTTGTCGTCGCAGCTGGCAACAGTAGCGAGGGTTTGCAGGGGACACCGCCGATCAGCTACGCATCGCTGTGGGCTTCAGTTTTAGCGAGCCTGACAATCATGGCCTTTGGCTTTTTGTACGCAGGTACCAGAGTCTCGCAGTCAACGATCAAGATCTTGGCTTTTGGCTTCGCGGCCCTGCTCGGTGTCTTTGTTGTTTACGCACTTGTAGAAGATTTCCGAATTGGTGATCCCGGGCTCCGAATCGTTTGGCAACTGGCGAAGGGCCTAGGGGCTGGCATCATTTTGCTCGTTGGGTGTTTGATGGTCTTCGGCAAGCAAGGCGGGAATGTTCTTTTGCATCTCGGTGTCGGTTTATTGATGTTTGGGCAGTTCGCGTTTGGTGACCGACAACTTGAGCAGAGGCTCAGTTTGATTGAGGGTGAGTCAGCGAACACTCTTGTTAACTTGGATTTGATTGAACTGGATATCATTGCCAAGAACGAGCAGGGTGATGAAGTGATCGCAGTTCCGGGTAGTCGATTGCGTTCCGCAGCTGAGACAGGTCTGGTGATCAGTGATGATGCTTTACCTGTAGATGTTCGCGTTGTCGAGTTTTATGAAAACTCAAATCTTCGCGCAGTCGAGGGAGAGAATTTTGCCAACGCGGGATTCGGCCTGGAGGCTGAAGCTGTTGAGGCCAGAAAGTCTGGCGGTACTGACAGTGACCTTAACTTGGCTTCTGCTTATGTAGATCTCATCGATAAAGAGACGGGAGATTCGCTCGGTATCTATTTAGTGAGCCAGTTACTATCTGATCGTGTGATGCTGCTTGCCGACGGTAAAAGCCAGGATCGCTACGATTCAGTCACGATCGGCGACACTTCGTACGAAATCGGTTTAAAATTTCACCGGGAAGTGAAACCCTATTGGGTGCAGTTGGTAGACGTACGCAGGGTCAACTACAGCGGCACCGACACACCACGGGACTATTCTTCCTTCATCCGTATTGTCGATGAAGATACTGGTGAGGATCGTCGTGAACGAGTTTGGATGAATAATCCGCTGCGGTACCGTGGTGAGACCTTTTACCAAAGCAATTACACGCCGCTACCCAATGGCAAGGAAATGACGGGCATCCAAGTGGTGCAAAACTCTGGTTGGCTGATCCCGTATTTGGCTTGCAGTATTACTGCCCTCGGCATGCTGGCGCATTTCTTCGGCACTCTTACCCGCTTTCTGAAGCGGCGTGAACGGGAGACGCGGAAAGAGCACTCTGAGACTGCAGCGAATCAAGACGCCGATTCACGTGTGCCTTCGAGATGGCCAGTCGTTGTAAGTGTTGCGGGCTTTGGTCTTCTTGCTGGGGTGATGCTCGTTCCCTGGACCGCTGTTAAGGACGAGATGCGTCCGGCTGAGCGGAATACTAAGTTCGATTTTTACAACGCCGGAAAAATCCCAGCGCAATTTGGGGGTCGGGTGATGCCCTTGGATGCTTATGCAAGGCAGACCGTCAAGGCAATCAGCAGCAAAGAGTCGATACCACTTTTAGGCGCACCAACCGAGCTTAAAGACCGTGTCCAGGGAGAAAGTATCTCTGCGATGCAGTGGTTGATGGAGGTTGCCAGCGACAGCAAAGAAATCGACGAACTCCGAATGTTCCGAATTGACGCAGAGGAAGTTCGCAGTGAATTTGAGCTTCCGAGGCGGAAGAGTAAACTCTACTCCATCGCGGAAATCTTAGGTCAGTGGGGCCGCGTCAGTGACATGGTTGATGAAGCGAGGAGGAAGGATGGTGCAGACCAATCTTTCAAGGAGCGAAAGTTACTTGAGCTTGATCGGCGTACCCTTCAATACACCGTTGCAGCAGCGGCGTTTCAATTCCCCAGCCCGCGGGTGATGACTGAGGAAGAGTTCAAGAGGTTACGACCAGGACAACCATCGGATCCCTCTTCACGTGCCATGTTCGCGATGAGAGACCTCGCTGGCAAGATGGAGCGACTGAAGAAGATGTCGGCTGCGGCCATCATTCCCCCAACTGCTGAACTGGCCTCTGAAACCGTTGACCAACCGAAGTGGAGTGCCTTCTCTGCCGCGTTCTTCAATGAAATTCAAGAAATTGCGCGGGCTGAGGGAAGTCTCGCGGAGGACGCGGATCGCTCGGAATCGATAGCAAGTTTTGGGGAGATGATATCAGCTTACGCTGACGAAGATGCTGAGAAGTTTAATAATTCCGTAGACGACCATGATGCTGCTTTGTCTGATTACCCAATCGTTGGTTATTCGCCTCGATTGGTTTCTCTGGAAAGGTGGATGCAAGCTTCTTGGCCCACCGGTGTCGCAATGATTTTATATCTGATCACGCTAGTGCTTGGGTTGCTCTACTTTGCCGTCAACCTGCCGAGACTGCGGCAAGCGGTTTGGGGAATGTTGGTTGTCGCTTTGGTCGTGCATACAGTTGCGATCACATGTCGGATTGTCATCACAGGAAGAGCTCCGGTGATCAATATCTATTCGTCTGCCGTCTTCATTGGTTGGGCTGCGGTGCTGTTCGGGGTGCTGGTTGAAAGAATTTTCCGATACGGGGTCGGCAACCTGTTGGCATCCGCTGCCGGTGTATTGACTTTGCTAGTGGCATACGGCTTGAACACTGGGGATACCATGCCCGTGCTGCAGGCAGTGCTTGATACCCAGTTTTGGCTGGCAACGCACGTGATCACTGTCTCGCTGGGTTATGTGGCTACCTTGGTCGCAGGTACGCTCGGAGCCGTTTATCTGCTTGCCGGTTGGATAGGTGTCGAGAAGAACAAATTGAGGGACGTTTATCGCTGCATCTATGGTGCAACTTGCTTCGGGATTTTGTTCAGTTTCGTCGGGACCGTGCTGGGTGGTCTTTGGGCTGACGACAGCTGGGGGCGATTCTGGGGTTGGGATCCGAAAGAAAACGGCGCACTGTTGATCGTGATTTGGAATGCACTGATGCTACATGCCCGTTGGGACGGAATGGTAAGCTGTCTC
>CAJXTM010000067.1 GCA_913061385.1 uncultured Rhodopirellula sp.
CGTAAGGAGTCGTCGGCAGCGTCAGATGTGTATAAGAGACAGCTACTGATTATCTCGTTTGTCGAAGCGCTTCCGGGTTTGTTTGCAATCAGCATTGGTGTTTCCGGGCTGGTCCTTGTCATGCACATCGTGTCCACGGTTCAGTACCGTGTTGGCCTATTCAAAAATCAATATCCCCAGTGGGATGCGTTGGATGGCGGGCGGATTGACTCCAACGGATTGACTTTGTTCGACGGCGATTCGTGGTTACTGTATCGTTGGGTCTGGTTCAGCCATGCGATTGTCACAAGGAGTGCAATATCATTTATTCCATGCTTGCAATCAAAATGTCCTGTCTTGGTCGGAGAGACCATGTTGTTGTCTGGTGCATCCGGTAACGCAATCGAAGAGTGGGAATTGTTCAGCAAGTCAGCGGTGGATCAATTGGAGCGGTCGCAAGGTGCCTTTTACAAGCACCGGTTAAATATTGATCCGAGTCGAACACGCTCAAATTTGGAGTTGATTTGTGATCGAGGTCGTCATCGCACCGTGGCGACGGAGGCGGGAGCGGTAGAATTTGCCGGTGATGTGACGACACGTGATCTTGAACAGATTCCAGAAGGTATCGGCGACTTGACGCGAACTCGGAGAAGTCTGGTCGTCATTGTCCTCATAACGCTCTTTGGGGGCTTGATCGCCGGTGGCGTCTCGGAGTTGTGGCTGGAAGCATTTTGGATCTTGTTAGCCTTTTATCTGATGTTGCTTCTGGCGTTGTATGTGAGAGCGAGAACAACGACGGTGAGGGCTTTCCAGAGAAGACATTACTTTTTGCTCGGCTATGCCACCGATGACTACCTCTTGTTAGATTTGGACATTTCCGTTTCCCGTTTCGCTTGGCGGGATATGCATCTGCTGCTGGCCACCGATGGTTTAATTGCGATGAAGGCGGGGCGTCGAGGGCAAGTCATTGTTTTGCGGCCTGACATGTTTGAGTCTGCGGAACAATGGGAACGCGTTTTTAATAACGTCACCCAGCACGAGACGGCTGAAAGTCGTTCGCGTTCAAGCAACGTGTGAGAGAGTTCTTCTGAGTGTTTGAGGCAAAGGAGCGGCGGAGGCTCGGGGTGGGAATTGGTAATCAGCACGTGGTGGGAATTGGTAATCAGCATGTGGTGGAACTCTGAATCCGCGAATCGATGGCCGAAGACGCGACCAGGCATCGTTCCTTCCGCAAGCTAGGAAGAGTGGGCATCCAACGCCAGTTAGCCGGTAATGCGGTCTGAAACTTTGAAGTCCACGGATCAGACAGTTGTCGCAAGAACAACGATGGTTGTGACGTCCCCTCATATCTTTGCACCAAGAAAGTTCAATCGTAGCTGGGGGGGCGCCGCTTGGTGGTAATTAACCGGCAAGACGTCAGATGTTTGGGGCGCAACCGCAGACAAAAATGACAATGATCAGTTGAGGCGCAGAGAATGTAAAACCTCGTGTACTATTAGCAATCACCATCCCGTGCGATCGTTCTATTTTCACAACGAACCTCGGAGAGTTACAGTGCGTGCGGAAGAGTGGCAGGCGGTTATATCGGTGGAAGTCACGCCTGTTCATAGCTGAGCAAATGGTTACGTTTTTCTTTAAAGAGAGTCATGCGATGGTTGTGGGGCATTCACTCAAATACCATTTGTGGGTTTCAGCAGGGAATTATCCGATCCAGTAATCGTAGGTTCGGCTATTCGAGACGAGCTGTGTTGTTTACCTTGACACAACGAATCCGGGGGTGGCTCGACGGCTGAGCGAGTTCGACTTTGCGTGTCACATGATATAGATATAGAGGCTGATGAATCCTATGTATGACAAAGACAGAATCATCTATCAACTAGAGCGCACTCGTGTTCTATCTCTTCAGATGATTGAACGAGTGCCGCATGATCAGTGGTTTGAAATGCCCTTGGGGGTGACACACGTTGCGTGGAACGTTGGCCACATGGCAATCGCTGAGTATTTCCTTGGACTTGTCTTTGTTCGCGGTACGCGGGAGAGCGATCGTGATTTTATCCCCGAAAGTTATGTTGAGCTTTTTGGATATGGTTCGGTCGCCACCTCTGATCGGAGTTCCTATCCTAGCCCCTCTGAAATGTTGGAGGTGCTTGGTTCAGTTCACGCGATACTCCTAAACGAAACTACAGCGATGCCTGCGGCAGAGCTGAGTGAGTCTTGCAAGTTTCTCGAAGGAGAATTTGATCACCACCCAATTTTTGAAGACAAAGGTGGTGCACTTGAGTGGCTCGGTTATCACGAACATGTGCACATGGGAGCCATTGGGCTCTTGAGACGCGAACTTGGATCAAAACCAATCGAGTATTTTCAAGAATCGCGGGAAGGAAAGCGGTTTGCGTAGTTTTGTCTTGATTTCTTCCATGGCCGTTCGCCAAGTTCTATTTGTAAAGCGGTGAGGCAGCTTATTCATGAGGCCTGCCCACTCAACGGAAATCCTGATGGTGACTAGCGATCTCATTAAGCTGTCTTTTGTTTAATTTCGCCCCACCGAATCACAGTTCTGCAAGAATTTCGTTCCATGCGGCGAGTGGCTTGTTCAGGGTCACTCTTTTAATAACTCTTGAGGACTACGCGAATTTAGGGTGTCACCCGAAACTTCCGCCCATTTGACTGCAATGTCTGATTCTAACTTGCGTGACAGTACGACTATTTTGTTCGAAATGCCTCGCTTTGGACGACCGCATGTACCAGATCTCGCAGCCCATTACCGGTTACCGATACCGACTCGCTGATTTGATCGATAGCTGCACGGTCTGTGACCTCCATGATTCGACCTGTGCTGTACTCCAACAGCTTCTTTGCCAAGTTTCGCCTGACGAGTTTCTTGCGTTTCATTAGCTCTGCTTTGAATTCGGTGATGTCGACATAACGACTACCATTTGCGAACTGGGAAGACGCATCGATAGAATCAGGTTGTCGATAGTAAGTGTTACGCCACTCGCCGATGGGTCCATAATTTTCCAGAGCAAATCCCATGGGATCGATTTTTGCATGGCAATCATTGCAACTGGCGATTTCACGATGTTTCGCCAACCGTTCTCGAATCGTTGTGGCGCCGCGCAGGTCTGGGGCGAGTGGTTCGACATCAGGCGGCGGTGGTGAGGGCGGTGTTCCCAGCAAGTTGTCCAGCACCCAGACGCCGCGAATCACTGGCGAAGTATCAATGCCATTGGCAGTCGCAGTCAGTACGCTGGCCTGTCCCAGCAGTCCTCCGCGACGCGGATCCGCGATCGCAACTTTGACCAATTCTGCGTCATCCAACGGGGGCATTCCATAAAGTTTTGCGAGTCCACGGTTGGCGAACGTAAAATCGGATTGGATGAAGGTTGAAATATCGAGATTGTTTTTCAGGATCTCAGCAAAGAACAGATGGGTTTCCCGCTTCATCGCGATATCAAGGTTTTCAGTGTAGTAGTCTCGATAGCGTTTCACGTCAGGCGGCATGCTGCCGATTTTGTCCAGTCGAAGCCAGCGATCAGGGAAGTGTTCAACGAACGCCGTGGACTTTGGATCATCGAGCATTCGCTCAACCTGTTCACGCAATACGTTGGGATTCCGAAGTTCGCCCCGTGCCGCCAAAGCGAACAACGTATCGTCCGGCATGGAAGACCACAGAAAGTAACTCAAGCGACTGGCCAGTTCATAGTCCGAGAGTTGCTCGTTCAGTTCAGGCAGGTGCAGAAAGGGTGTCGAGGAGAGGATTGCCTTGTAAGCAATCTGCAAGGCCTCGACCGTCGTTTTTCCTGCTGCTTCGTATCGACGCGCAAGACCCGCGTAGGGTTCGATTTCAGCGGAAGATACAGGTCGTCGAAAAGCTTGGGTCGCGAACCTCAGCAAGTGCCGGTCGATGTCTTCGCTACGCACTTCCTCCGTCCCGAACATCAGTCTGTGACCCCGCGGTGGCCATTGATCAATCAAGGGGCCTTCAATTTCGACGTGATGAATGCGTAGCGTTGGCCCTTGATTGTTTTGTACCAGGCGATCGGCAATCAAGCGAAGATAGTCACCCTTGACGCGCGTCCCAAGGCTGCGGTCGGGCCGCGGTTGATAAAGTTCTGGAAGGTACCTTTGCAACAATCCCTCACCCGTCCGATAGGCTCGGAAGGGTGCGTTGGCCCAGGTAAGCCTTGGTGCCCATCCCTGCTGGAGCCAGAGTTCCAATTCCACGCTCCGCTTTTCGCCTGATTCGGGCATGGCGTACTCACCAATCACCTGCTCACTCGCGTGGTATTTCGGTGCGTAGCCTTTCTCGGCGTTGTAGATGACAACGCCCAACTGCAGCGCCTGGTCCTGATCATTCTTGATCACTGCACCCCAGGGATGACGTTGGTTGTTTGATGACGCCGTCACTCGCAAGCGGTACCGTCCCGATACGTTGACACCATTGGGCAGGTCCTCAATGGCAACGTATCCCGCCTGGGACTCGCGGCCACTCTGTTCAAAGATTTCATCATAGGGATTTATCACGCGGGACGCCTGTGCGAGTGTCCCTCCCTTGCGTTTCATCACTGGTCCGTCGATCGAACGGAGGATCGTTTTTGGTCGCTGCTCGAAGTGCGTCGCCCGTTGGATCATTTGCTCGGCTGCACGCATTGCCTGCTGCAGGAAATGGTCCGAGGTCACCAGAGTCCGGCCAATGTTGTCCAAGCCCTGTTCTTCTTCATCTGGCAAGAACGATTCGGTCGGATCGACGTAAGCCGTGTTGATTCCCAGCAGGTCACGGATCGTGTTGCGGTACTCAAACCGATTGAGGCGCCGATAAATGGTTTTTCCACCCGTACTGTTTTCCGCTGCATAGGCCGCTGCGAGCTGTTGTTCCAGTTGGCCGATGAAACCACGAATCTGGTCCCGGGGAGGCTGTTCAATGCCGTCTCTTGGTGGTGGCATTTCTCCGAGATGAAGGACATCAAGAATCGCTTGCCAGCTGGCAATGTCGCTGGCATCAATTCGACCGGAGGGAAGTGTATCAAAACGATGGTCGCCTTTTTGACTCTCGCTACCGTGGCATTGGTAACAGTAAGTTTTCAGGAAACCGCGAGGAGCAAAGGCATTGTCGGATGCGACCGTGAAGGAAGCGTTCCCTGAGGCCAGGCAAAACACGAAACTGGTTGCCCAGGCGACGAGAAGGCGCACAGATCTGGTTCTGCCGGTGTGTAATCGACAGTTCTCTTTTTCACCCTTACTCGCCTGGTGGGTCGACATGACGATCACGCCATTTCCAGTTGCGTAAAAGTTCCGGTGCTCGTCCCGAATTGATCGGTCTCAATGCCGAAATTCTGGAGCATCGAGAGCAACAGATTGCACAGTGGTACCTTGACCTTTTTATCCTCGGGAGAAGCGCAGTGCGCCCCATGTTTGAAACCTCCGCCCGCAAGAAACACTGGCAGATTCCGGTTCGAGTGATGCCCGGTCGCCATGCCGCAGCCGAACAGCACCATTGTATGGTCAAGTAGCGTCCCACCATTGAGCGGATCTTCAGTGCCTTTCAAGCGATCCAGAAAACGGGCCACACATTCCATCTGGTGTGTTTCGATGGTGATGAGGCCATTTACAAGTTCCGGTAACTCACCGTGATGCGAGTAGGCATGATAGATCAGGGACAGATCATGGTCGCCTGGTTTCATCCCAAACTCAGTCGTGATGACTCGGGTGGAATCAGTCTGCAGGGCAAGCGCCAGCAACTCCAGGTGAGCGTCGTATTCGTCTTCGATTCTCTGGAACTTGTCTTGGGGCACCCGCAACTTGGTCTGGGGTTTGTTCTTGTGGAGCCATTGCGATTCCTGAGCGAAACGCGTTTCCAGACTTCGGACAGAATTCAGATACTCGTCAAGCTTGCGTTGGTCGTTCTTGCCAAGTCCTTTGTGTACCGTTTTGGCCTGCTCGCGGACAACATCCAAAATACTCGTTTCCTGCTCGTAACGTTGATCCTGCTGGGTACGACTGTTTGCATCAAGATCGAGAAAAAGTTTGTCGTACAAATCCTTGCAGCCAATCCCGTGAAGGTTCACCGCGTTACGTGTCCAGCTCAAACTGTTCTTAGCGCCGCGAACCCTGGTTTGTAGCGAAGGGAATCGTGTGGTGGCTTTGAGCCACTCGGCTGCTTTCTGATCGACACTGATGTTTCCGTCTGAATGGTAGCGGGCATTTTTCGACTCGATGCCATTCAGGAAAGTCGGGGTGCCAGCATGACCAATGTTGAGCCCATGATCCAAGTTTGAAAAAATCGTCATTTCATGGCGATGACGCTCAAGCGGCAAAAGCAATTCTGGCATGCGATAGGCGGCACCAGGTTCCTTGGGAAAGAAAGCAGAGGGGTACATTCCGAAGGCGTTTGAAAAGACAACCATACGCTTCACGCCTGATGCATTGGAAGCAGCCTGCGCCTCGGTACGCCCAGAGGTCATTGATTCCATCACCGGCAGGGCCATTGCCACTCCAGCACCCTTCAAGAACTGTCGACGTTGTGGGTTCAACGTTGGAGAGGTGGATTGACGGGCCATGGCTTTGCCGTTGATAGGAATGTTGTCGCCGACTCAATCATGTCAGAATACTGCAGTTGTGGATGGACAACAACTTTTAGTGATCAGCGAGGAAGCAGATTTTGACGTCACTTTGTTCGACTTCTGAGCGAAGGTTTTGAGATTTCTGCCGCAGTAGCTGACCCTGACCGGTCTGTTCCCTAACCGTGTTGCTGCTTGAAGTTTGTTGGAATGCTCAAGAAAGCGAGACTGACGTCGTTTGCTGATCTTGCCGCGAAAGCGACATTGATCATGTCAGTCCATTTTCCTTTTGCATGTCTCTTTTTCCAATATGAGAGAAACATTCAGTCTTTTTCGCTTAATATGAAGGGAGCCACGTTTGCGGCTTCCACCTCACACAGCAGCCCCATTTTGTGGCAGTGCCGTTAAAATCTGCGTATTGAAACCAGGTTTGCTCCTGCCAAAACAGTCGCACCTTGTAAACAATATTGAAACTCGAACTCACCGAGAACCGTGACCAAACTAAAAATGATAAGAACCAGATTCACTCGATTTCTATTGGGCCTGACTCTCATAGCTGGAAGCATGACTGTCACGACGTCGTGGGCAGAGAATCAGCCGAATGTTTTGTTTTTGATGTCGGACGACCTCAACACCGCTTTGAGCGGGTTCGGGCACCCTCAGTGCAAAACACCGGAACTGGACAAACTGGCCGATCGCGGAATACGGTTCGAAAATATGCACTGTCAGTATCCGGTGTGTGGCGCGTCCCGTGCATCACTGATGTCCGGGTTGTATCCCTACACCAATGGAACGATGGGTAATATTGGAACACTCCGGAGCAATATGCCCGACGTACTTACAATGTCTCAGCTGTTTCGAAACAACGGTTACCATGTGGGTCGGATCAGCAAGATCTACCATATGGGAATCCCGAATGAAATAATCGCGGGAACCGCTGAACGCGACGATCCACATTCGTGGGATGAGGTGGTGAACATCAAGGCTCCCGAGCAGAATGCTCCTGGAGAAAAGACGAACTGGTCACCCAAAAATAAGAGTTCACAGAACTTTACTGGCGTCGTGGCAGAAGGCGATGATCTGATGCACGCCGATGGCATGGCCGCCAGTCACGCCATTGATTTTCTTAGACGGCACAAGGACAAGCCGTTTTTCCTCGCTTGCGGTTTTGTGCGGCCCCATGTGCCGTTGGTTGCGCCCAAAAAATACTTCGACCGCTATGACCGCGAAGCCATGCTTGCTCCCGTGGTGCCAGAGGACGATCTGGAGGACGTTCCAAAAATCATTCGCGATTACAAACGTAACAGTACCAGTTATGGCGTCACACCCGAACTGCACAAGGGGCTGCTCGAGGCCTACTACGCCAGCATCTCTTTCATGGATGCACAAGTTGGTCGGGTGCTTGATGAACTCGAGGAACTGGGACTGGCGGACAACACCATTGTTGTGTTCACCAGTGACCACGGGTACCTGTTGGGACACCATCATAAATTTCAGAAACAGCATCTGTTTGAGGAGGCGACCCGTGTGCCATTCATTGTCAGCGTTCCGTGGATGAAGAACCAGCATGGCAAGGCTACGGCACACATCACGGAGTTGATTGATCTCTATCCAACCCTCGCCGACTTATCTGGGCTGACGGCACCGCGCCGACTGCAGGGAAAAAGCATGTTACCGCTGCTCAAAAATCCCAAATCCGATGATTGGAAAAAAGAGCTTGCCTTCACGATCAGTCGCAGTGGTGGTGAGTCAATCCGCACCCCGCAGTGGCGATTCACGCAGTGGAATCATGGCAAGGGAGGGATGGAACTTTATGACCTGAAAAATGATCCAGGTGAATTCAACAACCTGGCTCAGGAATCGAAACATGCCGGGCAACTTGAGAAAATGAAGAGGCAACTTGAATCCACTCGGCGTGAAGCAGGCTATTCGGCTGCACGGTTCGCCAAGAAGAAGAAACAGAAATAGAGTTTTCGCCGGATTCGAAAGCCTGAAAAATGCAGTAGCACGATTGGTGATCAATCTGGCTGCAGCGTTGTTTTCAGGAATAGTATCCGGGGAACAGACTGCGAAAACTGAAGACAAATAGCCGCGTTTGGTTTTAACGCGACCTGGAAAATCGAGATGTTTCGAGCTTACCAATGTTCGAAGCAGGCACGATCGCTTCCCACTCGAATGAGCGACATTGTGACGTCAGTAAGATCCCGCTGGCGCTGGATATAAAAAGAGAAAACAGTAGCCATTGATACGTCAGGGATCTTGTCCAAGTCAGGTCAGTCTGGAACACAGGTCAGTCTGGAACACAGGTCAGTCTGGAACACAGGGCAGTCTGGAACACAGGGCAGGGTGAAAACGTCACGGGACTATTTCCGGATCCCGATCAGCACGGGATCGTGGTCGGAGCTGCGGTAGGGATCGGCAGAGTAGACTGCCTCGGGATTGAATTCCTGGTTGTAGTCCATGAAACGAGGTTCGTCAGCATTGATGTGCCAGATCGAAACGCCCGTCACGTCGGCTGCGAGTGAGGCGGTGGCAAACGCGTGATCGAGACTGCCGGATTGAGCGTAATAGACGAACGTATATTCGGTACCGACAGACTCGGAAGAGGCTGACCGGCGTACTCGGTCGTGCAAATCGACTAAACCATTGGCACGCAGAGCATCGATCGGATCTTCCTGTTGGTAGGCGTTCAGGTCTCCGATGACGAGTACACGAGACTGTTCGGTGTTCTGATGATTCTGTTTGATGTAATCACAAATTGCCAATGACTGCCCGCGGCGGGCCGCGTTGTATGCAGCTTGTCCATCACCTTTGTCTTTGTTTGCTGCGTTGGCACTACTTGCCCCGCCTTTGGATTTGAAGTGATTGACGATCACGGTGAACGGTCTGCCTCCTTGCGTGGAAACGAAGGTTTGTACGATTGGCGTTCGGGCAATGGAAAATGCCTCGTCATCGACAATTGAAACTTCGCCTACAGGAGAGACTCGATCGGCGCGGTAGATGATCCCAACGCGAATTGAATCGTCGCCACCGGGCGACTCGTCAAACCCTTTTGGAATTCCGCAGCCCTCGTAGACGTTTTTTCCCAGCTTGTTGTTCAGTGCGGCGATGAGACGTTCCTCGGCATTGATGTTGTTTTCCAATTCCATCAATCCGATCACGTCGGCTTGCAATCCCTGAATGGCCGCCGTGATTTTGGCTTCCTGGCGAGACAACTCGGATTCGGAATCTGCACCTCGGGCATCGTTTTGACCGTCATCAATGGTCGTGAAATAATTGAGCACGTTGAAGCTGGCAATGGTGATGTCTGCATCGCCCAGATCAGGCCGTTCGGGACGCTGCTGGGGTGACCACTGAAGCAGTTTGTCTGATTGAATCACCCAACTGTTTCGCTGCTTGGTCACGCGACCGGATACCCCGTGAACGATCGATCCTAGGCGAACCGTTGGATGATTTTTACCGAGCTCCGGAAACAGCGGCAGCGGAAAGACGTTTTGATCGGCAGTGTCATCATCAATGATGATGCTTGCACCATCATTTCTTTTCTGCGCTTCCGTCACCTTGGC
>CAJXTM010000068.1 GCA_913061385.1 uncultured Rhodopirellula sp.
CTACACGTAAGGAGTCGTCGGCAGCGTCAGATGTGTATAAGAGACAGGTGCAGACACGCCCGCCGCCCTCAACACTGACTCACTGCCCTCAACACTGACTCACTGCCCTCAACACTGACTCACTGTCCTTCGATGTAATTAAGCTGGATTTTCGCGTTGGGCAGGGCCTTAGCGAGTTCGGCCACGCCATCTTTTGTTACTGCAGTCCGTGTGACCTTGAGATCCTTTAATTTAGTCAACCCTTTCAAGGGGGCCAAGCCATCATCGGTGATCTGGGTGGATCCCAAATGCAGAAAGGTGAGCATTTTCATATCACTGAGAAACCGTGTACCCTCATCGCTGAGACGTGTATTATCAAGATTAAGCGACTCCATAGCCGTCAACCCTTGAAGCGGCTCAATACCGGCATCAGAAATATTTAAACGCCATAGATTCAACTCTTTCAAATTTTTCAGCTCTGCCAGCGGCGGCATCGCATCATCAAACAACTGAGCGCACTCACTCAGGTCGAGAACTTCCAGAAGTTTGATTTTGGGTAAATTGGCAACCCCGCTGGCATCAATTTGATTCCTCGCCAACCGCAATTTTTTGAGTTTGGGGAACATTGCAAACAGTTCCACAGCTTCGTTACCGATGGTGGTCTCCGCCATGTACAACTCTTGCAGGTTATTCAGTCCCACAATCGACTGAACCCCATCCTCGCTGATCCAAAGAAAATCCACGGCAAGCACTTTCAGATTTTTGAGCTTCGCCACGTGGACCATTCCGTCATCACTAACGCTGCACGCGCCACTTTTACCCGAGAGCCGCAACGCCTTTAATTTGTTGAGGTTAATCAGGTGGGCAAGCCCGTCATCACTCACGGCGCAGTCCCTCAAATCGAGGTCTTCCAAACTTGCAATTTGCCCGACGGTCATCAAACCCTCGTCAGTGACTGCGGTTCCTCCGAGTCGCACTGCTCTGAGATGCTGAAACTCGATCAATGGAAGCAAGTCATTGTCGACAATGTCTTTACCGCGAAAATCGACGTCGATAATGGCACCCGTCGAGTCGCGACGGACCTTATCTGCCACCGCCTCGATCGCAAGGACAGCCTCTTCAGGATCCCCCGGGATCTTGACAACGGTCGAAGTTCCCCCGACTGCAGGTGTCTGCGGGTTGACAGTGAGCGGAACATCGCTCCGCTCGGTGTTACAGCCAACAGAAAGCAAAAGACAAGCGATCAAGTAGTGAGAGCGTGCAAACATGGAATCCCAAGACGCTGGACGGCGCAAACAAAAGAGTGGTGAACCGGTTGCCATCGCACCACAACCGGTAAATTAAAACACCCACGCCCCAATGAAACTTGGAGCGGGGACTATGTCAAAACATGGTTCAAGCCTTCAGCTCAACCTTCGAATTCAACTTCCCATCCCGGACGATATTCCTTGCGGAGATACTGGTCAGCTTCGGGGCAATTAGTTGCCTTGAAGTTCTCACCGTCCCAATCGATCTGTTTTCCCGTGCGGTAAGCCACATTGCCGAGCAGAACCGCTTCACTTAACGCACCCGAATAATCGAAGTTGCAAGTGGTTGGCGAGCCATCCTTGCAGGCTTTGATCCACTCCGCATGATGTCCGATTGACTTGGGAATTGTTTGTGCAGGCGGCTTAAAATCGGCGTACTTATCTTTTGGGAAGAGCTTGTAGTTGCCATAGGAGGCGAACATGTGTCCCTCAGTCCCCACAAACATCACTCCACTCCCGGGAACTTTTTCCCCCGCGACTACACGTGGCGTTTTATTTCCGTCGTACCAAGTCAGATCAAGCGCGGGCATGTCGCCTCTGGCAGGGAACTTGTACTTGACAATCAATCCTAGGGGGCAGGTTTCTGGGTGTACCTCTGGTCCCTCAGCCTCAATCGAGGTTGGATGTCGCAAGTCCAAGGCCCAAAATGGCAAATCCATATAGTGACACCCCATGTCACCGAGCGTCCCCTGTCCGAAGTCCCACCAGCGTCGCCATTGTGCGGGGTGGTATCGCCCCGGTGCAAACGGTCGCTCAGGGGCAGGTCCTAACCAGAGATCCCAACTCAGGTTCGCTGGTGGCTCAGCGCCCTTTTCAGGGCGATCTCCGCCACCCCAACCTTTTCCGACCCAGACGTGCACTTCTTTGACATCACCGATCGTGCCTGCGCGGATAACTTCAACGACTCGTCGATAGTTATCACCCGCGTGAATCTGTGTTCCCATCTGCGTCGCAACACCCTTGGCTTTTGCAGCTGCCGCGATCTTCCGGGCTTCTTCTACAGTATGCGTCAAAGGCTTTTCGCAGTAGCAGTGCAAGCCTGCGTTGATTCCGCGAATTGCTGCCGGTGCATGATTATGGTCAGTGGTGGCCACAACAATCGCATCTGCCTTATCGGCCTCGGTTGCGATCATCTCCCGGTAGTCCTTGTACAACCTCGCGTCGGGAAACCTCTTCGAGGCACGATCCAGATAATTCTGGTCGATATCGCAAAGACCGACAATATCTTGGCTTTGCACACCGTCAATGTCAGCGGAGGCCCGGTTCGCTGTGCCTACACATAGAACTTTCAACTTCTCGTTCGGCGAGGTTGACTCCTGCGCTGGTAACTCGCTCCAAACACCCATCGCCAAGGCGCCGGCGCCGGTAGCCTGGAGGAATTGCCGTCGCTGAACGGTGGTGTCTGACTTGGGAGTTTTACTCTGCATCTGATTTTCCGGCTGCTGGTGGTGGGATATCGTGAGTGCGGTGTACCGGCGTGCCGTGTATCGGAGTTCATCGAAGGCAGGACACAAAACCCGGTAAGTCACAGTTTAACACAGAGCGCCATGAAGTGTGGCGAATCACTCAATAACGGATCGCCACACCGCAGGCCTGCAATTGGGTCACTCCCTGAGAAAAGACAACAACCTGGATTGGCATTCAGCAGAACACTGCGAGCCGCGCACGGAACCTGATGCCCACACAGCTACCATCTTTCCCGTCATTTTGTCTCCACTCACGCCCGCGAGAGATACTCACCCGTCCGTGTATCAATTTTGAGTTTCTCACCTTGCTTGATGTATTCCGGTACCTGCACTATCAGACCTGTTTCCAGCGTCGCCGGTTTTGTTCTCGATGTCGCAGAGTTGCCTTTGACCCCGGGATCACATTGGGTGATGAGCAACTCAACAGACGATGGCACTTCAAGACCGACGCAGGCATCGTTGTAAATCATGGCTCGCATCCCCTCGAGCCCTTCGGTGATGTAGGGCAACTGCTCCTCGACATCCTCAAGCGGCAACTCGTATTGCTGGTAATCTTCCTGATCCATCAAAAACATATTTGTCGCATCGGAGTACATCATTTGCACATTCCGGCGCGAGAAGTCAGCCTCACCGAGCGCCTCGGTTCCCTTGAGAGTCAGGTCAACTTTGTTACCGGTTACAACATTCCTGGCCTTGAACTTGTACAGCGTCGCCGCGCCTCGGGCAGACGGAGAGTGAACCGAAATCCCTTGGATGATAACGGGATTACCATTGTGCACCACGACAGTGCCGGTCTTAATATCTTTCGCTTGCACGTTGCAAATTCCTGACGAGTGAAGAGAGTATTGGCCGGAAACGTTGATCAGATAACCTGTTCTGATTTACGGTTGGCGAGATTAACGCCACAACCAGTCCCGAAAACCTTGAACCAACAATTCCTGATGTCCAAAGCTTTTTGTGATGAGTACGCCGCCGAGAACAAATGCAAAAAACAGCATTGCAAATCCCCGTCGTGGCAGCGGTGGTGTCTGCCCCTGAACCTCTGCGCGGGTTGCAGCCAGCAGTTTGCTCCAAAAACCCAATGACACATTGGGTTCGAAAGCAACAATCTGGGCATAATCAATTCCACGGTGCCCATCAATCCTGAGGTGAATTCCCAATGCGGGTAAAGTCATTTGTAACAAGCCCCGGTCACCGGCGGCATTTGCATCAAGTGTTTTCGCTGCCGCTAACAGTGGCTCATAAAGTTCTTCGGCGGTGCGACCATAAACAGCGATTCGCGGAGAAAAACTCAACACGATCAGTGAGACACTGAGCCCATAAAAAACTGCCAAAGCCAGCCAGACTGCAGGTCCAAACGCTGTTGCTGCCGCGTTTGGAAAGAACAACTCCGCTGGTCCGACAGCAAGCAAACCTGACACCGCCATCGCCAACGCGGCAATGTCCCTCCCACCAGTAGTCACTAACGCACGTCCCGACAGCCTGACCGTACTGATCACCAACAGATAGGCAATCAGCGGCACCAGTGCCAACAGGATTATGAATGGATCGACAGAATCAAGGACTTTGAGCATTTGTCGGGATCAATCCATGAACTCGCGTTCAACGAACTTGGTGTTGTGCCTACCTTCAACGAACTCAGGATGTTGCAGCACGCGATCATGGAACACCGCAGTCGTCGCAATCCCTTCTACCTTCAATTCACTGAGAGCTCGTCGCATGGTTGCGATCGCCTCCTCGCGTGTAGGCATATAGACAATCAGTTTCCCGATCATCGAGTCGTAGTGCGGCGGGACGTTATATCCGCCGTAGACGTGCGAATCGAAACGCACACCATAGCCACCCGGTGTGTAGAGCTTAGTGATTTTGCCTGGGTTTGGCTGAAAGTTCTTATCCGGGTTTTCAGCATTGATGCGACATTCAATCGAATGCCCTTTGCATTGCACATCATCTTGACTGAGCTTCAGTCGCTCATTTGCCGCTACCGAAATCTGAGCCTTGATCAAGTCGACTCCGGTAATCATTTCCGAGACCGGGTGTTCTACTTGAATACGAGCATTGACCTCGATGAAAAAGAAATCATCGTTTTCATCGACAATAAATTCGACCGTGCCCGCATTGCTATAGTCAGCACCGCGAATCATCCTGACCGCCGCGTCACAGATTTGCTGCCTTTGCGCTTCGGGCAGATTGGGGCTCGGGGCTTCCTCAATCAGCTTTTGGTGCCTTCTCTGTACGCTGCAGTCGCGTTCGTAGAGATGCACCACATTCCCATAGTTGTCTGCGATGACCTGAACCTCGATATGCCGGGGATTTCCGACGTACCGTTCCAAATAAACACCACCGTTTCCAAATGCTGCCTGTGCTTCCGTGCGAGCCTGATTCAATGCGGGGATCAACATCTCCTCGGTTTCGGCTACTCGCATGCCTTTACCACCGCCACCGGCGGTCGCCTTGATCAGCACTGGGTATCCGATGCCTCGAGCGGCCTCCAACGCCTCGTTGTCAGTTTCAACAAGGCCATCGCTGCCGGGTACCACTGGCACGTCGCTAGCGATCGCCATCGCTCGGGCAGTATTTTTATCACCGAGCTTTTCCATGGCATCCGGACTTGGCCCGATGAATTCGAAACCACTGGAGCGACAGACTTCGTTGAAGTGTGAGTTTTCGGCGAGAAAGCCATATCCGGGATGGATCGCGTCAACATCCGCTACCTCAGCAGCAGCAATGATCTGATCAATTTTCAGATAGCTGTCAATGCTTCTAGCGGGACCAACACAATACGCCTCGTCTGCCAACTCAACGTGCATCGATTCAGCATCCGCCTCGCTGTAAACGGCAACGGACTGAATTCCCATCTCGCGACAGGCACGAATGATGCGGAGGGCAATTTCGCCACGATTGGCTATCAGTATCTTTTTAAACACAGATAAACGGTGGGAAGGGATCGCAATGGATGAAAAAAAACGACCTGCTTCGGCCAGGTTAAAACAGCCTGACTTCCCAGCAATCGCAAACGGGTGACATCCCCGTGTTTTTACAAAGCCGCTTACAAGCGACCGTTAAGTTTGGGGCGAATTAGCTCGGCTCGATCCGGAACATCGGCTTGCCAAAGTCGATTGCTTCCTGATCTTTCACCAGCACCTCAACAATTTTCCCGCTGCATTCGGCAGGGATCTCGTTGAATACCTTCATCGCCTCGACGATACAGACAATTGTGTCCTCCGAGACGACATCCCCCACTTTGGCAAATGGGGCGGATTCTGGATTAGCACGGGAGTAGAACGTGCCCACCATTGGGGCATTGATCGTAATCGTGCCAGAATCAGCGTTCTCAGTTGCAGCCGTCGCGGCAACTGCAGGGGCAGCGGCAACAGGCGGTGGTGCGGAGTAAACGGGAGTGACGCCACCACGATTCAGCTTGATTTTCTCATCGCCTTGCTGGAGGTCGACCGCACTCAGGTCATGCTCCTCCATCAACTCGATAATCTCGCGAATCCGCTGAACGTCGAAAATATCCTTTGGCTGTTGGCCTTTAGTCATACCTGCTTCGCCGTCAATAATATGTTGGAATGGGACAACCAGTGCTCTGGGGCAGTTAGGTGCTTTAGGTTAGCAATCGGGAAATCGAATGACTTATATCACGATTGCCACACCTCGATTTTCAAGGTTTTACAGGATGAATCGGCAATCATCGAGGCCCTTTGGCAAAGTACTTAGAACCTCGTGGCCAGAATCGGTCACCAGAACGTCATCTTCGATCCTAATCCCGAAGTCCCCATCATAATAAACACCGGGTTCAACGGTGATAATCATCCCGCTTGCGAGTATTTCCTCACTAATGGGTGACATTCTGGGCAATTCGTGGATTTGTAACCCGGTACCGTGTCCGAGGCCATGACTGAAGGCATCGAGAATGCCGTGGCGGTCGAGTGCCGCCCGCGCGGCAGCATCGATGTCCCTGACCTGCATCCCCGGTCGAATCAACTCAATCGCTGCAAGCTGGGCTTCCAGCACCCCTTCATAAGCCCGCTTGAATGAATCCCCGACATCCTGCTGGTGCAGCGTCCGTGTCAAATCACTTGCGTAACCTTCAAATTTCGCTCCCCAATCGATCAGAAGCGATTTGTGATTCGCGAATGCTACATTTCGTGGCTGGTAGTGGGGCAATGCACCTCCTGGCCCAGCGGCCACTATCGGTGCAAAACTGCACCCCTCAGCACCCAACAATCGCATTCGATGTTCGATTTCATGAGCGACGGCAACTTCCGTATGTTCTGCGGTGAAGGTCGGACACAATTCCGTGAAGACGCGTTCGGCTATTTCGACGGCCCGTCGCGTTGCTGTGATTTCCACCTCGTCCTTAATCACTCGAAGCTTCTCGACAACGCCTCGCGTCGGAACAAATTCAATCCCCTCGCAGCCTTTCTCAAGGAATTGGAATTCGGCGAGCGTCATATTGTCGGCGTCGATCCCCACACGCTTCACACCGCATCCGCCCAAGACCTCGCTTGTCAGATCTCTCAGCAATTGGTTGGAGGTTCGGATACGTGTCCCGATACCACTGCACTGCTCGGAGATTTGTGCGGTGTACCGCCCATCACTCAGGATAGTGGTTTCCTTAGGGGTCACCACTAACGAGCTGCTGTCCCCCGTGAAAGCGGACAGATACCGGACGTTGATCTCGTCGGTGACCAACATCGCGTCAACTTCGAGTGCATTGAGCGAAGCTGTCAGACGCTGCAAGCGGAGTGGAAGTGCTGACATAGCTACCTGTTACTGTGCTTTTGGATCGGATTTCATAGAGTCGGCGGCGGACTTCATCTAGCGAAACTCTATCGCGGAAGACTGATGAACCATTCGCCAAATCGACGCTGTGGCAACGAAGACTAACCTGCCGCCGCCTCATTCTAGCCTTCAGACCAGTTTCTAGGCTGTCGCCCAGCAAATAACTTCCCAACCGTTAGTTGAGGTCCGCACCGCCGCGCTTCAGCTCTCAAACCAATTTGAGATTTCGGAGAGCCCGGTTGATGCCTCATTCAGGGGCCAATACTCAAGCCCAACGTATCCGTCATAATCACTTTCGCGAATGGCATCAAAAATTGATGGGTAATGCAGTTCTCCGCTGGTAAGTTCATTTCGGCCTGGATTTCCCGCTGCGTGAAAATGGGCAATTTTTTCGATGTTTGCTTTGATATTCGCAATCAGTTGCCCTTCGCTGATCTGCTGGTGATAGATGTCGAACACCACTTTCACATTGGGGCAGTTCACCTCGTCAATGATCTGAAATGCTTCATCGCTGCGGACAAGGAAATACCCCGCGTGATCAATGAGCTCGTTAAGCGGCTCGATGACCAAGGTAGTTCCACTAGCCTCTAACAGTGGCGCTGCTTCACGTAAGCCCTCCACCAATGAAGCATGCTGATTGGAACGACTCACACCCGGCAGGGCGTCACCAACCTGAGTGATCAAGGTCTTGCATTTGAGCCTCTGGGCAGTCCGGATCGACGCTTCCAAACCCTCGAGATATTGATCTCGCAAATTTGCATCCACGAGACTGATGAACTTCGTGCAGCAGGCTGAAATTTGCATCCCAGCCTGATCCCGCGCCAACTCGATCTCGGCCAGGTCGCGATCCCACCAGCCCCAGAACTCGAAGGCTGAAATCCCAGATTTTCGCACCAACTGAATTGCTTCACCAGCAGGCAAGCCTTCAAAGACGGCATCAATACAAACGGACGGTCGCAGTTGATTCATTCGAAAACGATGCCTCTTTGGGGGTGAATTCCTAAGAGCAACTAGCATTCTGCTCGCCCGTTACTCTTCTCACGCTAAACGCCAACGGAGCCCACGGTGCCATATCTGAGCCATGATTGGAAGCCCGTGACGAAGCGTCAACCACGACCCTGCAAGCAAACGAGAGCATATTGAACGCAGAAATGAGCTCGTCACTTTTCACAAAACAGCCCCAAATGTTAGCCCCCAACCAATCGCATCAATCCAGAAGCTGGCCCTCTGCATCGAAACACGACGCAGAGATAGCACTGAAGCGAGTGAGGAACACAACCACCTGTTTGCAAGCGACACAACGGGCCACTTCCGAGATTAAATCCGATCAAATCTTTATCTTGATGCTGGATCACGTCAGCCCAAGGGTGACTGCAGCCCACATTTCAGTCCGATGGCGAGTCGCTATGCTGCTGCGTCCCCCATCTGGTGTTCTCGGCACGGTCGAAATCTGCTCCAACATTTCGCGCCAACAGTGATTAGAATCGGGGATAATTCGGTACAAATACGCACTTCTTGATACAGCAACAGGTTTTCCACTCATGCGTTCTCTCGCCGTCATCCTAAGTCTTCCATCCATTTTTCTCGTCGCAGCTTTCGCTGCTCCAGTTCCGGTACAAGCGGAAGGTGAGCCCGATTCCGCAAGTGATTCGGGCCCCACCACTACGAAACTCAACGGTGTCATCGAAGCAGTCAACACCCATGAAGTCAGTGCCGACACCGAGCACCTAGCGGCATTCACGATCGAGCGACTTGTTCCACACGGGACCACAGTCAAAGCGGGCCAGAACGTTGTCTGGTTCGATAGTGAGCCGATCACCGAAAAGTTCAAAACTGCAGAAATCGATATGCGTCTGGCAACGATCACCATGGAAGAAGACGAATTTAACCACAAGCAGTTCGTTGCGACTCAGAAGTTGGATCGCAGTGCAGCGGAGCGAAGCTGGCAAACGGCACAACAAAACTACAACAATTTCGTCAAAGTTGATCGCGAACGAACGATCGCAACGCAAGCCAACTCACTCAAAGGTTCACTGGCTTCCTTGGAGAACGCAAAAGAGGAATTGGGGCAACTGCAGCAAATGTATGATGCCGATGAGCTCACCGAAGAATCCGAAGAAATTGTTCTGAAACGAGCCAAACGCGCTGTTGAGTCAGCTGAATTTCGACATGCGAATGCTGAAATCGCAGCGGCACGCGCAATCAAACAGAATTTGCCACGGACGATCGCAGAACAAAATGCAACTTTCGAACGCGCGCAACACGCCCACGCCAAAGCCGTGCGTGATATTTCTGTGGCGTCAACCCGAGCACAGATAGAAATCACCAAGAAACGAGATGCCCATAAAAAAGCACAACAGAAGTTCGAAGAATTAAAAGCTGAACGCAAGAAAGTTGTTTTGGCTTCTCCGATCGCAGGCATATTCGTTCATGGCAAATTGACTCGCGGAAAACTGAGTGACAAACCTTCTCTGCTGGAAAAAGACAGTTCTGTCACTGTCTCTTATACACATCTCCGAGCCCACGAGACCG
>CAJXTM010000069.1 GCA_913061385.1 uncultured Rhodopirellula sp.
TCTACACGTAAGGAGTCGTCGGCAGCGTCAGATGTGTATAAGAGACAGCTGGTGTGCAAACCTGATGGTCAGACCTGAACTTCGGTGGGATTGGAATGAGGATCTGGATACGGGTGTTAAGAACGACGGGTTCTCGTATGCGACTTCTGCCATCTTGACCTTCTAGAATGTTCCAACGCTCATTGTCCTACGGGTGACCTTTCAGTCATCTCCTGGGTAACCCGATCCAAGCGAAGCTGAACCCGGTCTCCTATTCCAGGTGATCGGGTTTTTTCGTTACCTGAATTCGCCTTCGCTGACAAAGGGAGTTCCGATCCACAACCGAGTTTCTTAGGTCGCTTCCGTTGTATCACCCGCCATTACAGGGGACATCCCAATCGCATCAGCCAATGCCATCGTGTCGTTCTTCGTAGTGAATTAACCCTGCCCGGAAAATGGGCAATGGATTCGGGTTTCAAGGGGAGGTATGGCACCTTAGCTAACGCAACAGTGTTGGAACTGGCTTCCCAAATGGTCTTTGTTCAACTACGAACACAAATCTACCCTGACTCGCAGCAGCGAAAAATATCGCCATTCTCTTTCAAGTGCTTCGAAACAAGGCAATCGTCTGCTTGTTGTGCCTTGATTGTATGCAAGTGGCTTGGGTAGTCAGAACCTCGCTCTCTTAACCAGTGATCAAAGCGGAAAACACAAAGTTGTTAAAGTGTTGATGAGTAATGGGTTGCGATCCTTGTCGAGGGGTTTCGTGCTTTGTTTGGCACGCGGCTTGCAATACCGCACAAGCGACAGCTCGATGCCTCTATCGCAGCAACCCCGTCGACTCAATGAGCGATCCATGTATGGCCCGGGCAGGAGAGACAGGTGTTTTGTGAAGTCCGATTTGTCACCGAGTTGAAGCCTCTCGCAGGAACGAGGCGACTCAGTAAGGATTCATTTTGCAGAAGGTAAACCCAAGATGTTTTGTAAGTTGCGAGCGCCGATGCTCACAGGACTATTGTTATTTGGATTGGTCGGCATGCCCCCCTTATGGAGTGGAAGCGTCATCGCGCAGGACGGCGCGGCTGCGGCAGGAGCAGCTTCAACTGCGGATGAGGCGGGGCTTATCGAAACTGTTGCAGCAGCAGAAGCCACGGAGGCAGAAGTGGTGACTTTCGATGCGGCTGACTCAGCCTACACGATCAACACTCTGATCATGTTCATCTGTGCTGTGCTGGTCCTTTTCATGCAAGCCGGATTCGCCATGGTTGAAGTTGGCCTGAACTCAGCGAAGAACACGGTCAACATTCTCGCGAAAAATGTAATGGACCTCGCGGTGGGAGTCATTCTATTCCTGTTCATCGGGTTTGCTTTGATGTATCCAGGGGATAGTTGGCTGGTTGATGGGTACCTTGGTGAGCCAACGTCTTTCGTGGTTCGTGATAATCCAGATGCTCCCGGCGACTACAGTTCATCTGCTGACTTTCTGTTCCAAGTGGCTTTTGCGGCTACTGCTGCCACCATTGTTTCGGGTGCTGTTGCCGGTCGGATGAAGTTCGGTGCCTATCTGGTCTACAGCGCTGTTCTCACGGGGCTCATCTATCCGATCAGCGGTTCTTGGAAGTGGGGTGGGGGTTTTCTCGACGACATGGGGTTTCAGGATTTTGCGGGAAGCGTTGTGGTGCATGCCGTGGGTGGGTTTGCTGGTCTCGCCGGAGCGATAGTGCTGGGGCCAAGGCTTGGGCGTTTCACTGCTGACGGCAAGAGTATTCCGCTGCCGGGACACAACATTGCGTTCGCCGCTCTGGGCGTGTTCATCCTTTGGATTGGTTGGTACGGTTTCAACCCAGGCAGTCAGCTGACTTATGCTGGAGCCGCTAACGCTGAGGCGACAACGTACATCGCATTGACCACAACATTAGCAGCCTCGGCTGGAGCAATTGCAGCTCTGCTGACGGCATGGGCCTTGTTCAGTAAGCCTGACCTTACGATGGCACTCAATGGTGTGCTGGGGGGATTGGTTGCGATCACTGCAAATTGCGATCGTGTGGCCCAGTGGGAGGCGCTCGTGATCGGTGCCGCCGGCGGCGCATTGGTCGTTCTGGGCATCCTGATGCTCGACAAACTCAAGATCGACGATCCCGTTGGTGCATGGCCAGTCCACGGACTTTGTGGTGTCTGGGGTGGTGTTGCGACCGGAATCTTCGGAGATCTCCCTGATGGGATTGAGTCGGTCGGAGGCTTCATTGCAGTGCAATCGATCGCGACAGTCATTATTTGTGCGTGGGCCTTCTTCACCATGCTAGGTGTTTTCCTTGCCCTCAAAGCATTTGGGGTCCTTCGAGTCTCCGCTGAGGAAGAGCAGGCTGGCTTGGACATCTCAGAGCACGGCATGCACGCTTATCCTTCCGACGGTGTTTCAGGGGGTGCAATTGCCTAATTGGACTACCTACCGCGGCCCCGTTGCTGGTTCTTAAGACCAGTGGCGGGGTCACCGGTGAGCAAAACAAGTTGGCACAACACGTTGAAGACTTCTTGGCTCTTGCCTGGGCCAGAAGCTCCCAGTAACCCGGGTGGGCGTCCGCCTCGCTCACCCGGGTCTGGGTTTCACCAGGCAAGGCCAGAGGACTTCATTGAGCCAGCCCACGTGGGCTGGCTCTTTTTTTGACTGCTGTTGTTCTGCCCGCTTTTTCCACTGCACCCAGATACGTTACTGTAAGGGGCGACGTAGTCGTTATTTCTTCATGAAGGGCTTCAGTATCCGTGAAATTGATCATCGCCATCATTCAGCCAAGTAAGTTGGAATCTGTCAAAGAGGCACTGACCGAGGTTGAGGTGTTTCGCTTGACTGTCATGGACTGCCAGGGATTTGGCCGTCAGCGAGGGCAGACTGGGCTGTATCGAGGGCATGAGTTCAGTGTCAATCTGCTCAGGAAAGTGCAATTGCAAATTGCAGTGAATGAAGAATTCGTCAAGCCGACTGTCGATGCGATTGTTGCGGGAGGTCGATCAGGTGGCGAGGGTGAAATCGGTGATGGGAAAATATTTGTCTTGCCCATGGATGATTGCGTTCGTATCCGAACCGGAGAACGTGGTAACGAGGCGATTTAGCTGCTGGCCGACGCGAACTCGCTTGATTTCAATCGCAGATCATTGAGTTTTCGTGGCTGCTTTATTGGGGAGCGACTCTCTGTGAACGACAGGGTTCAGCGACCCTTCGGTTGGTGTGAGCATTTCGAGCACCCATTGTGATTTTCGGGTTGTAAATATTTCTGTAAAAAAGGTAGTCGTGAATGTCCGATAGTGAAGTCCTGTTGCGTGGGCGGCGAGTGTTGGTCCTTGTTGGCGAAATTTATGAGGATTTAGAATTGTGGTATCCCAAGCTTCGCTTGCAGGAAGCGGGGGCGGAGGTCATTGTTGCCGGTCCGGAAGCGTCAGAAGTTTACAGTGGCAAGCATGGCTATCCGTGCCAAAGTGATGTAGCAATCACACAAATGGATGCGGCCGATTTTGATGCTTTGGTCGTTCCAGGGGGCTTCATGCCTGACAAACTGCGTCGTGATTCCGTAGTGCTGGATCTGGTGCGGGCTTTTGACACCGCTGGTAAACCAATCGCCGCGATCTGCCATGGTGGCTGGATTCCTATTTCGGCAGGCGTGTATCAAGGGGTCCGAGTGACTGGTTCGCCGGGAATCAAGGATGACTTGGTAAATGCTGGTGCGATCTTTGCCGATGAAGCGGTCGTGGTGGATCGTAATCATGTTACCAGTCGTCGTCCCGATGACCTGCCTGACTTTTGCCGTGAATTGATCAAGCTTATTCAGGCGTCAATCTGAAGAGAAAGCGATGTCATCGCTGTCAGGGAATTCCATAAAAAAAGAGGACGAGGCGTTTGATGCCTCGTCCTCTTTGGTTGAGCTGTTACCCCGTACCTGGAATCAGGTCTGGTTGGTTTTTTATCAACGCGAGAAAGACGACCACGGAGTGCGAGCCTGAATCCGAAGGGGTTGCAGCTCTGTTGTGTGTAACTCGGAAGGACCCAATGGAGTTGCCTTTTTTAGCAACCATGGTGGAAGAGAAACTTCATTCTTGACGACTTTCGTTTTTGCTCTCTTGCTACTGTCAGCCTTGGCACAGCCCTCGTCACAAGCTCCGGCACAGCATCCCGATGTATTGGGCGTCCATGAATACTTGCATTCAGGGCACGTGTACTTTTTCTTCTTGAGGACGCGAATACAACGCATTTCTGCACCGTTGTTGACGCAGCTATTGCAGCCGCGACCATCGCAGGAGTCACATGATCCGCTTGCTTTTTTCTTTTGCCAAGGGAAGACAACGCGTGGAATACAGATTGTCTTTGTCTCAACTTCAAAGCACGATTTCTCGACGTCGACCATCTTGGCTTCGAGTGAGCAGTCGCAGCTAGGACATTTTGTGCAAAGGCAGGGGATGTTGATTTCTGCCTTCGCTGTGTCAGCTTTTATCGCGATGGTTGCGATCATCGTAATCGCAAGCAACGTGCGGTATATACGGGATGGATTCATGTTTTAGCCTTTCGTATTGATTTGACTCTGTCCGAATCACTTCCTTCGGACGGGATGATTTTTGCGGCATCAATTTACTGGTGTTTGCAGGCTTAGAAGTCAACCATCCAGCGAACACCGTAGATGTCATAGTCACCGGAGACATCTTGCGTGTTACCAACCGTTCGGTCGCCGATTTTGCCGTTGATGTAGTTGAACTGCATTCGTGCGTTTGCATTCCAATACCAGTTCAGGCCGAATGTGAATGACTCGCCGACACCACCAAAGACATTCTCGTCGCTGTAGTCTGCCTTTGAGTAGCGAGCTGCAATTTGCCATGCACCCCAACCGGCCTCACGACCTCCATCACAGCGATCTACCATCCAGAAATTCTGGAACGGTACGATTCGTGCGAGCGTGCCTGATTTGCGATCCCAAGGCATGTGCTCGCCAGTCAAGAAATAGCTGACATAAAAGTAGCCACCATTAAAGTTGACATCTTCACCGCCAAAGTCGCGATTTACCCAGACACTTTGGTACTCACCGACGAATTGCACGGGGCCAACGTTGACGACAGTTTCGAGTCCCAGCAGATTGTAGTAATCAGAACCCTCAATTTGGTTGGTGTCGATCCAGCGATTTGAAGAGCGAGCTTCAGGACGGGTTCTGAATCTCGCCTCATTGGTGTCATTTTGTGCGGTGTCTGCATGAGCACCCGAAATTGCCATGTGCATGTATCCACGACCACCGCTGACGTCGTCATACCAGAGAGTGCTCGCGAGCCTTCCGGCGACTTCCAACTGAAGATGATCGCCAACGTAGTTTCCAAGACCCTGGACATTTTGCTGATTCCAAACGCCATAACGCCAGTTCCAGCGCAGGTTGTCAGAATAACCATAAGATGCCAAACCTAAGCGGCGAGCATCCTGGTTGTTTGCTTCGATGACAAATGGGCGTTCAAGGAATACGTTGTACCGAGAACTGTTCAGATGGTCCAAGCCATACGGGCGTTTCTGGTTACCGAGTAGCAGCGTTTGCAATACCGGAAGGTCTGTCCAGCCAAGATAGGCGTCGCGAAATTCCGACTTATTGCCTCCTGCTAGCTCAAGTTCGATTTTGTAGTTCATGTTGTCCCGGATCGTGCCTTTGACACCGAATCGCAGACGCCGGAAACCAATTCTGTTTTGAGGATCGACGGGATCCCCACCCCTGCTGTTGAGCAATGGGACATCACCACCAGTAGGATCAAAACCCCAAGCATCCACATGAACACGCCCGCTCACTTTCATGGTGGATTTACTCGATCCACTGCGGACAATACTCTTGTCCCCCGCTTTTGCGGCGACCTCCTCCAGTTCCGCTTCCATGGTCGCAAGTCTCTCCTGCATCGCTATGAATTGATCCTCGATAGCGACATCAGCTTCCAGGGCGACTTCCGTACCTTCATCCCAAACTACTGCGTTGTGATTGGTGGGGATGATATTCTGTGACCGCCCATTGGACTCTTCCATGTCCAAAGCTTGGGTAAGCGCGGGACGCTCATTTGCGATTGCTTGGTTAGCCACAGCACAGGCGCCGGTTCCGGCAATGGTGAACGCAATTGCACAATGGACCCATTCTCGAACGCATTTCATGCGAAACCTTCCATGATTCATACGAAGTATTTACTTAAGCACTTTGGGGTGTGGGCTGAACATTCCGTATCTGCCCTGTGTGCCGGTCGATGGCGCACGCTACCACTCAACAAAACATTAGATCGGCACCGCGGAAATGAAACGCACCGACTATCAAATACTGCTCAACGCAATCTTCATAAATGGCATAGCATTACCCCGCTAATCATTACGAGTGATCCTGCGATGGTCTTGCTCTTCAAGCAGAGTTGACGCAGTCGTTACCGCTTGACAGCCCCTGGGCGACGGATACCGGTGTGGGGTGTGCAAATATCGATGTCGCTGTCGATTTTCTTGAAGCCAAACATCACTGCTAGGGCACCGGTTGTACTCAAGACCAGTTGTGCTTAAGAGCGGAGAGGCGGTGACAACAATGAGTCTAGTGGACTGAATTCGCCGCGATCAAGCGATCTGCTTTGTGGTTGTCGGTCGATATCCAAACTTGCTGGCTGTACGTTTTGCCTTTGCATGTCTGCTTGCAGTGACGAATGTTGATGTTTGAGACTAGCAATGTTCATTGCTGCCAACGCGGGTCTACGTCGGTCGAGGGTCCGCATCGATTTGGCAGATGAATTTGAGCGTGTCTTACCGAGGCACAGTTTTCATTCTTGGCGTGCTTTTCGCTTTGCAGCTAAAAGTCGTTCTGTGTACGAGGACTCTTCAGGCTCAGGAGCCATGTTCTTGCTTGCTGCTGTCGTTTTGCTGCGGTCTTCCATTCCCGCATTCCAGTCGTTTGTCTCGGTACCATCTGGCATCTGAGTGGGTTCGAATCGAAGACTTGTTCGGCGTCGTTGCAGTTCCTCGTCTACCAACTCTTTATTCTTCTTCAACGCATCAAGCCGTGCGGTGGTAGCCGATTCATTATTTTCATTTTTGCCGCTGAGTTTTTTGAGAGCAACAGTAATCCAATCAAAGTTGATAGCGACTCGTCTTACAAAAATGTCACCCAGAAAGAGGCAGCATCCGGCCAGTACAAACCATGGCCAGGCGTCACGAATGCTTCTTGCCAAGGCCAGACCTCCACGGAACGCATTGCGATTTTCCGAGCTTTCGTCCGGCGACACGCCAAGAGGTGCGGTGACTTGTCCTGTCTCACCACCGGCAGGTGTGACGGAAGCGAGTTCTGAGATCAAAGCTTGGTTGGTTTCACGGATGCGAAACTCTTCGCTGTAAGGAATGGTTATCCCCGTGGATAATGCAGTCTCTGAGTCCGGGAACACTCTCACAAAATAACTACCGGTCTTTGTCGCAGGAAAGCTTCCAACGTATCTTCCAGGAGCGGTTTGTCGCATTCGCAAAGTGGGCGATTCCTCGTCGTTTCGGTCCGGGTCCAATACGACCGCCTCCATGTTCAGGAAGTTGAGGAACGAGTCTTCTTTACTGAGCGCATTTACAACAACCTGTACCTCACCATCGCGAAGTTGTGTAGCAAGGGTGTACTTGCCGGTGTCTCCGGTTGGTCGCATCAGCCATCGAACCAGTTGGCTGTAAAAAGCTTCATAGCCAGGCCACTGAGTCCAGTTGGATGCCCAGCGAGCGCCTGAGTCAGTGGTGAGTACGGCAGTACGCCCAAGTCCATAAGTCCAAACGGCAAGAATGGTAGCGTTTTCGGGGGAGTCTGGTTTGGGTGACTGAATCAAAACTTGTGCTAACGGACTGTCTTTGACCTGTGTTAAAACGAAACCGCTTGTGGTTGGAAGAATGCGGTCAATTCCGTCCAGCATGGCATGTGGGAAAATGACTTCTGGTGTCGTGCCTCCGTCTGGTTCGTAAACCAGAGGACGCGAAACCCGCCTTGCTTCGCGTTGGAAAATACGCGGTAATGCTTTGCCGTTGGAAACCTCGTAGTATTTCCCACCGGTTCGTGTTGCAATGTCCTGAAGGCGTGTGCTTCCCACGCGACCATGTGAAGCTACTGCAACGGTGCTGATGGTGATGTTGTTCGAGATAAACGAGTTGATGGTAGCTGGGCTGGGAGGAGAGGGGTCACCATCACTGACAATCAGGCAGTGTTTGATTGAGGCCGGTGTTCGAGCCAGACCAGCCACTGCCATTCGCATGGCTGGATCAAACTGAGGCATGTCACCTGGTGTCATCCGGCCGATGGCGGCGAGCATCGCCTTGCGAGACTCACCGGCTTCAAGTAACCCGTTCTGTCCACCCCAGAGCCATGCGTCCCCACCTCGTGTCCAGTGCAGGACACCGCCGTAATCACTTGGTCCAAGTTGTTCAATGGCTGCCTTGGCAATTACTTTTTGCCAATAGTTACCTTCTGCCATTTCGCTTGCGTGCATAATGAGGGCTAATGCACCTACCGCTTGCATTTTCGAATTTTTGATTTTGAAATCAACAGGCATCGCTTTTTCAAGCTTGGTCCCTGTCCAGCCACCAGCGCCAAAAGCTTCGGGGCCACCAAGCATCAAAAGCCCAGCGCCCAGTTGCCGTGTGTTGCTGACCAACATGTCGATCTGTGCATCAGAAAATGAGGTGATCTGGTCAGAACTGTCCCCTGATACACGAGGAACACCTGCGAGAATGACTGCATCGTAAGGTTGCAATTCGGCGACACTCCCAAACAGTGAGTCGCTTTGCATGATGTCGACTTCAATGTTGTTTTTGCGAAGTACATTTGTAAGCAAATCAAAGTCACCGGCCCGTTTGGCGTCCTGAATTAAAAGCACGCGACCCTCACCGCGAACATAGGTATATGCCGTCGCCTTATTGTTTTGTGTCAGTCCATCCCCGTCAGCGGTGTCTGGTATGAATTCAGCATTGTAGGTGTAGGCTGCAGGTTGATCAATTTCGTGCTGCAGGGGGAATACGTTCTTGCCCGGTTTCAGTGCGATATCCTCTTCAAGTAGTAGTTGGGATTCGCCATTGACTTTTTGTGTTACCCGTAGTTTACCTGTTGATGATTTTCCTGTTTCAGTATCGGCGTAGTTGTTCACGACCACGCGTGCTTCAAATGGTTGTCCTTTACGAATGTTGTTTGGAATGTCAATTTTTTCAACGAGAACTTCGTTCTCCGAACTAAGCATAACGGGAACGACATCAATACCGATTCCAGATCCTGCAATGCGTGCGGCAAGTTTCTTTGCCTGGCCAAGGTTTTCATTACCGTCTGTCACGATCACGATTCGCCGGGCCGTGTCCTCCGGCATGGATGCTTGGGCAAGGTTCAGTGCTGATTCAAGGTTGGTGGCATCAGCACGTCCACGCATGCTCTCGACGCGTCGTAGTTGCGGAATGTCATCATCAAAAGGAGGTATCTCAATGGATGCATCACGGCCGAATACAATGATTCCAGCGCGGTCCTCTCTGGCTCTCTTTCGATGCTGCTTGACGTTTTTAATGACATAATCAAGCATCTCCGTACGTTGAGCTTGCGGGATGCTCTCTGATTGATCCAGCAGATACATCACTGTCATGCGGTCGCTGACCCACACCATCTGCACACCTGCAACCGCGAACACGATCACTGTCCATACAACGGTCCGGAACAGGAGTGCGAAAGCCCGACGGACTTTGCCTAACGCTCCCAGAGACTCGTAGCCAATCCACCACAAAATTGGTAGAGCCAGCAGTAGCCAAAGATAGCCGGGGTGATCGAAGCCCAGTTTGGGAAGCATGTTTTCAGCCTGATAGATGATTCAAATGTGTTGGGTGGAGGTATCGACTGGCGTTGGTGTTGAAGACCGGTAGATCACCGAAGCGAAGGAAGTTGCAATAACTCCGATGCAACCGAGCAGTAATATGCCGCTGTCTCTTATACACATCTCCGAGCCCACGAGACCGAGG
>CAJXTM010000070.1 GCA_913061385.1 uncultured Rhodopirellula sp.
GTCTCGTGGGCTCGGAGATGTGTATAAGAGACAGAGATTGTCCAACGCCAGAAAATCAAAAGCGGAGGCCAGTTCTATAATTTCTCGCATCATGCAAGGACGCATCCGAAACAAATCGCGTGGGGAAAACATCGTGGTAAGTACTTGTTCAGCACTGACGAGTCGGAAGCGGTTCCTGCTGACTATTTGCAGTACATGTTGACCCAAGATCTAAATATTCACACACGGCAGGCATTTGTAAATGCATTGGCGTGGCGTGAAAGTGCTGGCATTGATGATGGCTGAGTCAACAACCCACAGGCAGGGAAACATGCGCACGCTGAGAGCTGTGTGCGAGGTCACCAGCTTTCAGTTTGTTGTCGGTTGCAGTGTCTCAGCAACTTGTTGAGCTGGGTCAAGAAACCCTACATTTGCAGATCGTGACACAGATAAGTCATCAACTCATCTTCATCATCGCGATTCCCGAAGGCCTCGAACACTTGCTCGGTGGCTGCAGGCCATGCGGATTCGTCGATTGGTGCAGGGTTGGGGACCTGTTCACTTTCAGCGTTAGAGATTTCCATTGCATTGATTACCAACAGCGCATCGATGACAGCGATTTTTCCATCCTGCGAAACATCCAACTGGTGCCCACCCATTGAGGCGACGACACGTAGCAAATTGGCATTTGGTGCGTAGTCCACTTGTTGTGCCTGAATGGCGTTGATCACCACTAGAGCGTCCAAGGCAGAAACATTGCCATCACGTGTTGCGTCGAATGGATTATGTTGATTGGTCAGCGATCCCAGTGAACGACCAGTTGCGGCCGATTCGATTGGCGGGTCAAAGTTGCCGATCAAGGGCAAAGCGACATCGGTTCCATAGGTTGAGAACAGATCGTTCCCCAGGGGTGCAGGGCTGTAGGGTCCAAACACGTTGCTGGGCAAGTTGGTCGCGACGGGAGAAGCCGGAATCGAGTCTGAGACCAGGATGTGGAATTCACCGGCATCACTCGGAGTCTGACCTTGGCGACCGGGAACCCACATCGCAATGTCATCCACGCCATCCAAGTTGATATCACCTGACACGGGGATTTCACCAAATCCACTGAAACCGAATGTTAATTGATCATTGCCGACGATTGTCGGTCCGTTGGCGCTGTAGCCGCTGACCAGGTTAAAAGTAAATACACCTGTGTCATTGTTGTACGTCGCCAGATCATCGACTCCGTCACCATTGAAGTCACCCACCATCGGATTGCCACGCAATCCGGTGGCAAAGCGTTCACCGTTGTCGATACTGTTATTTCCATTCACATCCAGATACAGGTACTGGCCATCAAAGCCACCGATTTCGTCGCGTGGACGTTCGCCGCTGACCATGGCAGTATCATCGGCAGCACTTTGGAAGAAATTACCCGCAAGTGGAATCGCATTGACCTGATAGAACATGTTGCCTACCAGATCGCCCACGCCGTTGTCATCGGTGTCGAGGTAGAACTGGTACGAACCGTTGAATGCTCCATAGGCTCCTGGTTTGTCAAACCCACTGCTGATGGCATTGTCTGGTGAGATCGAAGTGTCGTCGTCCGTTCCGATGATTCCATCAGGACCGGCGAGCGCATTTTGCGAGAAGTTACCTGCAAAGTAAGCATCAGTAAGTTCACCAAAGTTGTAGACAAAGTCTCGGTTCGTAGCATCGTTATCTTTACCTTGTGGATCCCACAGATAGTTCCCGTTGATATCGGCATAAATCACTGACTGTGACCATGTGGCGACTTCAGGCCGACTGTCGACGGTGAACCTGGCGATGAAGTCACCGCCCGGGATTGCGTCACCTGTCGGGAAATCAGGAGTTCCATTAGGTTCCGCAGCGTTGTTCTGTCCGTCTAATGGATTGCCTGCCAAATCAACCAAGTCGTCCGTTAAGGTCAGGGTGTAACGGTCATCTGGAAGCGGCTGACTGAAGTCCAGCACAATTTCTGCTGTCGCGATCCCAGGACCTGCGTTCAAGTCGTTGTAAGAGATCTTTTCGATTGCGATTGCACCATTGTGATCCCCCCGTAAAACGATGGGTGACAGTTCGTGATCCTCGATTTCGTTCGCAAGTACTCCATAGAAAAATGGTGCCACCCGGGGTGGAAGATCTTGCAACGAGATGGTCAGACTGTATACAGCAGGCGTTGGTTGGGGAGTCTCTGGCTTAAGCGTGAAGAGATCGAACGTCGGTTTGGATGTGATGAACACACCGGTCACTTGGGGGCCAGTTGTGTCAATCAAAATATCTTGCTGCTGTACCTCGTCGTTGGGCGTGATGTTTCCAGCAACGTCCTCTGCCGACAACAGGACCCTGCGGACACCATCTTTCCCAAGTATTGAAACGATGCGTGGATCATTCATGCTGACGTCTGAGGTCACGACCCACTGTCCCCCAGGTTCGTTGGGATACATTGGGGTATCGAGTTGTGCTGTCCCGTCCAACGGAAGCGTTGTCGTTTGCGCGATTAGCAAATCGCCGGGTGACAGTGTGCTGGAATCATCCAAATCAACGTAAAGCCGGATGATCGAATCGGCGTCAGCACGCCCGAAAAAGGTTGGCGTTACGTCATTCGTAATGCCATCAGCGATACTGCCATGATCACTATCGGGATGAATTCCATCGGTGGGATCGCCAGCGAGTCCAAAAAATGCTCGAGGTGGAGTCGTGTCAACAATGATCTCGAGAGGAAGACTTCGACTACCGAACGCCGTTTGCTGATCGTCTGAGGCTGCAATCATCTGAACGCGAGCAGTTAAAAAATGGCTCCCTTCACTCAACGCGCCGCCACCGGGAACAGTAAAGCTGTAAACACCCTCTTGCCCAGTTGCTGTGGCAAAACCGAGTGGCGTTTGCGGAGCTGTTCCCGTTTGGGGAAGTGTGTCGCCTTGGTCAAAGATTGCGATTGCATAACCCGCCGTGACGGGTTGTACTGTGCCCGCCTGGAATGGGATTGGAATCATCTGGTCAGGTGGTAACACAGGTCCTGAGTTGCCTGGTATGTCGTTCAGGAAGATGCCATCGTCGAGTCGGAAGAAAAGTGTTGGCGTATCGTCGTACGTGATATTGTCATACTGTGATCGTCCGGTGTCACTGTTGACACTTGTTCCGGGAGGATTCTGTGCACCGTCGGCTGGGTTATCCATCAGTTCAAGTGCATACGGAACCGTTGGCGCGTGATTAATGATGCTGATGTCATAGACGTTGATTGCATTGCCGTTATTGCCAAAGACTTCCAGGTAGTAAGTCTGCCCCTCTACAACCGGTATTCGCACTCGCTCATCGTCGTCTCCGTCGTTGATGCCAAACCCATTAATGATATTACCGTTGGCATCACGAACATAGATGTCGAGATTGCCATTGTTGGGCAGGCCAGCGACTTCACGGAAGTAAATCTGGAAATCCATCGTGCCAGTGGTCTCGGCCACGACACGATAGAAGTCGCGGTCGCCTGATAAGCTCTGACCATCATCAAACGGATCACTGACAGGACCCGGATCAATCGTCGGGTCCAGGTTCAGTACATGGCCAGAACCAAGATAGGTAGCGTTGAATCGACTGTCGTTGCTTTCAAACGGATCATGTTTGAAGACGACGAGTTGCTCATTGACATTTGTGCCCGAGTCATCAACAAAGTCAATCCGTTCGATTCCATCGAATACTGCCAGCAATGGCTCAAGATTTATGGGGCCAATCTCGACCGTACCTGAATCATCTTGTATGCCTTTGCGATAGAGAACCAGATCGTTGGACGCATCATCCACGACAATCAATCGATCAAAGGTCGTGTCCTCGCCACCATCAATCGTCATTTGCAGACCACTCATGACGCCGTCTTGCCAGTTCACTCGTATGAGATCCGCGCCGCTGGCAGCTTCGATGCGGGCTTGCTCTACTGTATTTGCAACCAGCGTGTCGACTTGAATATCACCATTGACTGTGTGGTTCAGTGTGGTGGATGTTGACTGCAATACATCAATCACATCGTTCCCAGAAGTTCCGGGGATCAAGATGGTGTCAAAGTCAGCGCCGCCATCAAATGTGTCTGCAGCGTCTCCACCAAGCATGGTGTCTTCACCTGGACCACCATTGATTACTTGGACGCCCACGCTACCCCGAATGGTGTCATTGCCAGTATCGCCATTGGCAGTATTGAAATTACCCGTCAGCAGGTCGTCGGCTGATCCACCATTTAGCACTGATGTGACCAGTGTGGAGACGCTATCGGAAACGTTGGTCGAATCGCTTCCATCATTCAAATTCAGCGTTAGAGTGTCTTCTGTAGTTGAGCCACTGAGCATGACATCATAGGTTAGACCTTCGATCACGACCGTGCCGTTCCTGAAATCCAGATTCAGGTCGTCAGCAGTGTTGCGACCTTCAACAATAACACTGTCAGCGTCACCGCTGGAACTTGTGGTTGGCAAATCAATTTCGACAAGCGTGGTTTCGGTTGTGAACAGGTCGTCGACGGTGACAATTGCCGCACCACCATTCGTTGGGGTCACATGAATGTGTTCGACACCAGCGACCTGATTGACGGTGGTGCTGTTGTAAATGGCATCGACATGAGCATCATCGGCGGTGAGGTCAAATTGATCACCGTCTATTCCGTTACCTCTGAAATCGAATCTGTCGTCGCCGTCATCGCCACCACTGATCGTGTCCTGACCGTCACCGGGTTCCCAGATGAACAGGTCGCTGCCATCACCACCGAAGTAAAAGTCATCACCGGCATCGTCCGCGCCTGGTGTAGCATCACCGATCGTATCATTGCCCGCTTCACCGTAGATAAAGTCGATCCCATCGCCACCGACCAGAAGGTCATTACCATCACCACCAAAAATGCGATCTGCCAGTGGTGTGCCGATGATGCTGTCGTCACCGATACCGCCAAAGAAGTCGCCATCCTGCATCAGCGAAGCGTCGAGTTGATCATCACCGGCACCCAGTTTGACGACTTTGTGTACGCCACTGAGTTCCAGAGCAAGAGTGACATTGTCTTGCCCCCCCAACGTATCGATGGTGAGTTGTGCAAAGTTGTTATTCCCGATCGTTACAGCCACACTGTTCATCGTGACGGTATCTATCGTCGAGGTCACTGTGTCGTTCGTTTCGGTGCCGACAAGCAATAGTGCGTCATCGGCGGTGATGCCACCGCCGTTGACCGTCAATGTCTGAGCACCGGTTAGATGGGTCGGGTAGATCTCGAATGTGTCGGTTCCAAAACCTGCATCCAAGCTTATCAAAGCGAATCCGGTGTACTGAATGTCGGGCAGGGAGCTGGAAAGCACGATGTCCGACTGGAGCGTCTCGTCAATGATGTGGCTGCGTTGAATGACTGCGGTGTCGTCACTATTTCCTAGGTTGATAGTCAGCGTATCGGTATCATCGTCTTCGGCAATCATTTGTATGCTGCCAACATTGTAAACTGAGACATCAGTGGTACTGGTGCTGCCCATCGCCACGATCTGATCACTGCTGTAGAGAGGATCGACTTCGATGGTCAGGTCATCATTGGTACCAGATTTGGATCGAAGCACGAGAACGTCTTGTCCGCTGCTACCGCCTCCATCAATATTCAGTCCATCAGCCAGAATGGGGCTGCTGATGTCAATCACATCATCGCCATCCGTGGCATCGATGGTGTATTGGTTGACTGAGAGAGTTGCGATGATCGGACGGGATGAGTTTGCATCTCGGTGAATCAATTGTGCTTCGTTGGGATTGGGAGAAACAAATTCAAAGTAGTCTGAACTCGTGGTTCCCATTACGGTTAGTGAATTTAATCCGCTAGCACCGTCGATCCCAAGGGTGCCATCACCAAGGTTGCGATAGTCAATTCCAAGCAATGCAACTACATCGGTTTCATCGGTGGTGTTGATGCGACCTGCATCCGATGCAATGCCCGGAAGATGCACGAAAGAGTTGTCATTGGGGCCGCCCAAAACCACCATTTGGTCGTCATTTCCGAGTCCGTCAATAGTCAGGTTGTCGGTGGTAGTGACGTTGAGTGGTTGGCGTCCATCGAGTGTCACGACAGCGGCATCAATTCCTGAGGGGCTGACAAGTAATAAGTCGCTATCAGTCGTGCCGAGCACAGTGAGACTGTCATTGGTAGTTTGCACACCGCCATCAATGTTGAGAGTCACTTCGGTAAGTGGAGTGATCGAAAAAGTGTCATCTCCAGCCTTGCCTTCGATGTTGATACTTGTAAGGTTGGGATTCGTAAGATTGGCCGTAATTGTCGGGCCAGCATTGACCCAGATGGTGGTTGCACTTCCGGCGGGTGCCACGGCAATCGTGTCAGAACCGTTGGTTCCGAGGATTGTCAGCATACTTCCCACGTTGGCTGACTCGATTTGGATCGCTTCAATATCCCTGTAATTGACTTTATCAGTTCCAATGCCCAGTTGATCAATCAAGCCAGTGGTGGAATCGGCGCCCTGCGTCACTCGTGCATTCGTAGCCGTATTGATGATCAAGGTATCGGTAGCAATGGGATTGCCACCAGTCACGGTGATGGTTCCCGGGCTGGTTGGAACGTCTAGCGTGATCCTGTCTTGCGAGATGCCGCCATTGATGAGAATACTTGCAGTGGAGGCTGGATCGAGCGATTCAAGGAAAAGAGCATCACCCTGATTTCCGAGGTTAACTGTCAGTGTGCTGCTTGGATTGGGAATGGTTGTGTTTTCAAACGTTGCACCATTATCGACGATTCTGATCGAACCGGGCGTGGGGTCATCTTGAATCGTCGCAGTGTTGGTGAATGCAGCGGGCAGATTCAGAATGGTGTCGACTGAGGTTCCCGCGTTGATCGGTTCAAGACCTGTATAAGAAACCATGAATCCATCCAGTTCCACGTTTCCATTGTTGCCTTGGGAATCCGTCGTCGTGTAATTCAACGTTTGGTTGTTGAAACCGCCTACGATCGTCAGCAAGTCGCCGATCGCCCCACTGGAATCACCACCGTTGAACGTGATTCCTGCGGCAAAGTTGAAATCACCACCGTTAAAATCAATCGTCAGCGAGTCGTCGGCATCTCCACCATTGAAGGTGATGTCAGCGGACGTCGCGAGTCGACTGATATCGATCAGAATGTCACGCCCATCCTGAATGGTTCTGGCGCCGGCAACCAACGGATTCAGAGAGTCGCTGACTCGCAAATGGTCGCCTTCTCGAATGATTTTCAAGTCGTGGTCAGCATTATCCGTGAGCTCTATCGTAAGAGCGCCCTCGCTTACCGATACCCCATCTTGGTTGGCAAGGTAATCTTGTAGTTCGGCCTCGTAACCGACCTCGTAGGGAGCACCCGGTGCTAGTACATACTCAGTCAAGCCACGGGTCGCCCACGTGCCCTCTGGCGTTAACTTCAACATCTCATTGTATTGTTCTTCACTGTATCCATAGTACCAGTCGTACGTATAACCGTGACCTGTCCAAGGGAATAAGCCGGGTACAGTGTTCTCACTCCACCAACGCTCATACCAATCTTGGTAGTTGGGGGAGGCGTAATATTGAGCGACGCCACTCGAGAACTCACCGTATTCAACTTGTTGCACTGGAGTCCAACTGGTTCCAATGTCCACTGGCGTTGTGGTAGCACCTACACCACCCGGTACGATCACCTCAGTGGAGGCGTAATCTGAATCCGCGCTGGTATGAAAAAGATGCTGGGGATCAACCCAAACGTCGGCAACGCGATAGAAGTTTCCAAACCCGAGTGTGCCCCCAAGAATCGTTCCACTGTCGTTGAGGAATTTACCATTGAGCATGCCTAATGCTGCGGCAGCTCGGTTATAGGGATTCGTTGCTTCGGTATAATTTGACCAGATCGTCCCTGGGTCTGTTGGGTTGACGCTGGGGCTGGGGTCTCTGTTTTCATACGGACTTAGTTGGCTTGTCCATTGGGCTTTTACTTCTGAACTATTCATGTACTCCCGCAATGAGTTGAACGGCGTTAGCCACATTTCCTGTTCAGGAGTACCCTGTTTGTAGTAAGTGTTAGGAAGGTAAGCAGTGGACTTTCCTATTTCTGATTTTTCTAGGAAAGTCTCAGTATCGAACGGAAGAGCATCGTCAGCGAGATAAAAAGTGGAAAGTTTGACACGACCTTGGATATCGCGTGGTAAGTCATCCACGCTGTACAAGTCGGCTGTACTCATTTGCGCGAACACACCTGGAAGATTCTCTTGGCCCGGCTGAGTCGCTGTAAAACCCTGAATGATGTTCGCAGAATTGACATAGTTTGACCCGATATAGCTTTGGTCGAAGCTACCGTCTTCGGACCAGTAGTTCGGGGTGGCGGTCAATAATCGGCGGTCCTCAAGCTTCTCAAGCTGAATTTTGCGTGACAGGGCTCGACCAAGTCGACGACGTCGAGCGTTTGTCGTGTGCCTTTGCCCGTGGCCTTGACGCGCATTAGGTTTTTGAAGGGTCATACCGCTTTTCCGCCTCGCCATTTGGCATTTCTATCAGCAACTCGAACCACCACAGGAACGACCCGTGGTGCGACCGAAAAAACGAGACAGCAAAGCCGCCTTGCAGGGATTGTCGGTCACGCAATCAGCATAAGATGCTCGCACCCTAACGCAAGAAAGGATAGGTGGGTTAAGTGGGGAGAGTTTGCGTAAAGAGAAGACAAAGAGGCCTGGGCCAGTTTTGCTCGCTTGAAGTGGCTCTTGTGCGTTGCATCGGAGGTGGGGCAAATTTTGACTTCACACCGTTTTATCCCTGAATCACTGCAAGTGAGTCCTTTGCACCCGCTATTTCCGAAATCCCATGCGGTTGACTAGGGGGACTGGAGCAGATGTTCTATGTTTGCCTTTTCGGTTGGCTTTGGGGGGTGTTTGGAGTCGAGACAAGATAGATAAACGGCGATGTCAGTATCATTTGAGTGGCTAGTCCGGATTGGCAATCTCCGTCATAAGATGACGAAAACTGAGGAAAGGACCCCAGAGATGAAAAGTATCTCAGCCACAATCAACCAATTTTTTCGTAGGACATTCCTTTCCTTCGGATTGGGTCTGATGATCATTCACACGCTCCACGCGGAAGACGCCACGCTGTTAGCACAATTGGAAACAGTGGAATTGGTCAATGGTGCCCCTGTTACGGAGGCACCGCAGTTGCTACCGGCACTCGATGAGGTTGAGCAGGTTGGTTTCATTGATCTGTTGTCACACAAACACAACTCGTGTGACTCTGATTGTGATGGTTGTGGCGAAGCAAAGACATACTGTTGTTGCAAGCCATGGTGGGCGCATCGCTGTGGTGTCTTTGCAGAATTTCTTCTGTTGCGTCCAGGTAGTACAGATTTTATCTACGCAATTGAGCAGAACGATACGACTTCCAGCGCCTTTCCGACTGGCCCCGTGGGGCGTGTAAATATTGACAGTAGCGCTGGTGGGAGATTTGGTTTCTCGGTCTGTGCCAGCCAGTGCAGTAGCCTTGAAGTGATTTATACAGGCTGGCAGGGAGATACAAGCAACTCCGTAACCGCGAACGGCAACAATGTATTGAATTCGAAGATCATCCATCCCAGTTCAGTAACGACTGGTACTGCGAGTCTGGTTTCCAGTGCAGATTACGAGATGGATTTCCAGACGTTGGATCTGTCCTATCGCCGAATTTGGCGAGCGAGCGACTGTTATGCCATTAACTGGTCCGGCGGCTTTCGATACGGCAACATGTCACAGGACTTGACTGCAGAGCAGGACATTTCCGTTGCAACAGGTTTGGTGACAGTTGATACCGATATCGATTTTGAAGGTTTTGGTTTGGCGTTGGGGGTGGATGCAGAGCGGCGTAGCTGCTGTCTCTTATACACATCTGACGCTGCCGACGACTCCTTAC